>CAUQPD010000015.1:0-30429 GCA_963519935.1 uncultured Streptococcus sp. | reverse complement strand
ACAAGGGACATGGTTTTGAGTTGGGTGCGGATGACTACCTCACCAAACCTTTCTATCTAGAAGAACTCAAAATGCGGATCCAAGCCCTTCTCAAACGTTCAGGTAAGTTTAACGAAAACACCTTGACCTATGGGGATATTGTCGTCAACCTTTCAACGAATGAGGTTAAGGTGGAAGACACGCCTGTGGAACTACTCGGAAAAGAGTTTGAGTTATTGGTTTATTTCCTTCAAAATCAAAATGTTATTCTTCCTAAGACGCAAATTTTTGACCGTCTATGGGGATTTGATAGCGATACGACGATTTCCGTTGTAGAAGTCTATGTCTCAAAAGTTCGTAAGAAATTGAAGGGAACAGCCTTTGCTGAAAATCTTCAAACTTTGCGTAGTGTCGGGTATATTTTAAAAGATGTTCAATAAACTAAAAAAAACATGGTATGCGGATGATTTTAGCTATTTCATTCGAAACTTTGGAGTGTTCACCCTGATCTTCTCTGCTATGACCTTGATTATCCTCCAGGTCATGCACTCGAGTCTCTACACTTCTGTAGATGAAAAACTCCAAGCCCTTAGTAGTAGTCCCCAAGCTGTCATCCAGTTAGCCCTTAATCGGGCAACTGAGGAAGTCAAGGATATTCAACCCGCAACAGCGGATGCCAGCAAGGCTGAAATCAAACCTAATGTCAGCTCCAACACGGAAGTCTTGCTTTTTGACAAGGATTTTAACCAACTCTTACTGGGTAATCGCTTTTTAGGCTTGGACAAGATCAAGCTGGACAAGAAAGAGTTGAATCATATTCGCCAAATCCAAGTCGTCAACAGCTATGGTCTGGAAGAAACCTATCGAATGGTCTTGATGGAAACCAACTCTTCCACCGTATCAAGTAATGTCAAATATGCGGCGGTTCTAATCAATACCAGCCAGCTTGAGCAAATCAGCCAAAATCACGAGCATTTAATTGTTGTAGTGATGGCTAGTTTCTGGCTCCTGTCTTTAATTGCCAGTGTTTACCTGGCACGTGTCAGTGTCAAACCCCTATTGGAAAGCATGCAAAAGCAGAAGTCCTTTGTTGAAAATGCGAGTCACGAACTGAGAACGCCTTTGGCCGTTTTACAAAATCGTTTAGAGAATCTCTTTCGAAAACCAGAGGCAACGATTATGGAATCCAGCGAAAGTATTGCTTCCAGTCTTGAAGAAGTTCGCAACATGCGTTTCCTCACGACCAATCTTCTCAACCTTGCACGTCGCGATGATGGAATTAAACCAGAAATAGCAGAAGTATCACCACAGTTCTTTAAGACGACCTTTGCTAACTATGAGTTGATTGCTTCTGAAAATGATCGTATTTTTGAGTATGAAAATCGGATTTATCGTCCTTTCATGACCGATCAGTTGCTCCTAAAACAGCTCATGACCATCTTGTTTGACAATGCCATCAAGTATACCGAAGAAGATGGGAAAATTGAGTTCGTAGTTCATGCTACAGATCGCCACCTCTATCTAACAGTAACGGATAACGGAATTGGGATCTCAGCTGCCGATAAGAAGAAAATCTTTGACCGCTTTTATCGTGTAGACAAGGCGAGAACCCGTCAGAAAGGCGGTTTTGGTCTAGGACTATCTTTGGCCAAGCAGATCGTAGATGCCTTACGAGGAACGATTAGCGTAAAAGATAACAAACCTAGAGGAACAATTTTTGAAGTTAAGATCGCTATTCAATCTCCTTCAAAACGTAAGAATAAATAAAAAAGACAGTTATATAACTGTCTTTTTTGATAACTAGAAAAGAGGCTGGTAGTAGTACCAACCTTTATTTTGAAAATTTTCGTTTGATTATCTTTCTTTGAAGTTGTAAAAGGGCGAAACTAAGACCCATTGCAGCAACAAATGATAAAGCTGTGTTCAATTTTAAGGCTAAAAAGATAAAACTAAAAAGTGCCATAAAAATACAGAAACAAGCGATATTTACAAAAAATAAAATCTCTTTTAGGTTAGGGCCGACTGGGGCTTCAGGTGTGTAATCTTGGTAAAGCGGAGTTTGTTTCGATTCGGGGGCTTGTTCAAACTCATAAGCTTCTAGTTTTCTTGCGGACATGATTCTCTCCTTAACAGTACATAACTATTTTATCATTTTTTATGCAGAGAATTATTACAGGATTGTTACAAAACTACTAAAGTCTCTTATCATCTTCTAAGTCACTCTTCTTGACACCCACTAGAGAAAGTGATAGCATGGATGTTACACTTAAAACAGATGACCTGACTTTCTCTATTATAAATATACTGAGAAAGGAAAGGATAACTTATATAAATTGATAGCAAGCTGAGGCTTTTTCCTAAGATGATTTGTTAAGTTGCTACCTGGATACTTTTGAAAAGTATTGTTAGGAGTTGTTTTGAATGGATGGAAGGACAGAGATTCTGTCTATTGGACTGGGTGGCCTTCTTGCTACCTCTGGGAAAAGTAAAAGGAGATAAGCATGTATCTTGCTATCAAAGAGATATTACGAAACAAACTTCGATATAGTTTGATCTTAACGACCATTTTTCTTATCGCTTTTATGGTCTTTTTTATGACCAGTCTAGCTCTCGGTCTTGTGCGAAACAACCGGGCCGCTATTGATAATTGGCAAGCAACGGGTGTCGTTTTATCCGACTACGCAAATGATAATTTGACAGCATCCTTTATTCCTGAAAAGGACTACAAGGATAAGAGTTCTGAAGAGGCTGCTCCCCTGGGCTATATGTTCGCTGTAACCAATCTAGTCGATGGTAGTGAAAAGGTCAATGTTTCCATTTTTGCTCAAGACTGGGACGCTTTTATCTCTCCTAGTTTGACGGAGGGTCGTTATCCTGAAGGAGATGATGAGGTTGTCGTGGACCAGTCTTTTGAGAACTATGGGATGAAGCTAGGCGATGCCATTCAGCTCAATGGAAGCGATTCAAGTTACAAGATTGTAGGCCTGACTCAAGGAAATAAATTTTTCACCGAGCCTGTTGTCTTTACGAGCCTGACAACTTATTGGACCTTACAAGGAACCTTGAAAGCCAATCGTTCCATCTCTGCCTTGGTATTGAAAAATGACATAGAAGTGACTGGCGACGGACTGAAACAGATTTCCATTCCAAAAATGATATCGAAAATCCCTGGTTACACACCTCAGGTGAATGTATTTTCAGGAATGATTCTTGCTATGATTATTATCACAGGCTTGATTGTGGGGATTTTTGTTTATATCATTACCATCCAAAAACTAGGTCTTTATGGAATAATGCGAGCTCAAGGGATACAGATCAAAACCATTGTATGGTCTCTGTTCTGTCAAATCTTCCTCCTAGCTGGTATGGGGATTGCTTTAGCCTTGCTGGCAATCGGAGGAGTGATTTTAGTCTTACCAGCTACCTTCTTTTTCTATCCAAGTTGGATAGCCTATTCTGTCCTAAGTTTGGTAATTTCCTTGATGGCCCTTCTAGGTGGTGTCATTTCACTTCCACGCTTGCTAAAGGTGGACCCGATTACTGCGATTGCAGAGTGATAAGGAGAATAGTATGACAACATTGATAGAAATGAATCAAGTGACAAAAACTTACGGGGAAGGAAAGATGAAAGTCGTAGCCCTGCATGAGACGAATTTTCAGCTAAATGCGGGAGAGTTCGTAGCTATCGTTGGGCCCTCTGGCTCTGGAAAGTCGACCTTTCTAACAACTCTAGGACAACTTCAGGAAGCATCGAGTGGAAAGATTCTAGTCAAAGGGAAGGAAACAGGCAGTTTGACGGAGAAGGAAAAAACAGATCTCCGTTTTAGAGAGTTTGGTTTCATTCTCCAGGCTTCAAACTTAATTCCTTTTCTAACGGTCAAGGAACAGCTGGATTTGATAGACAGACTAGATAAGGGAAAAAATAGCAAAAGTGACCGAAAAGAGCTCTTTGACCTGTTGGATTTGGAAAAAGTAAAAGAACAGTATCCCAAGGCTCTATCAGGTGGCGAACGTCAACGTGCCGCGATTGCTAGAGCGCTCTATAACAATCCGAGCATTGTGCTTGCAGATGAGCCGACAGCCAGTCTAGACACCGAGCGTGCTTACCAAGTAACGGAGATGCTGGCTGCCATTGCCCATGAACAAGGCAGAGGAGTTGTTATGATTACGCATGATACTCGCCTTCTTGATAAGGTTGATCGTATTTATGTCATGAACGATGGCCACCTAGTTGAAGAAACACATGCATAAAATAGAGTGAATGGTACAAGTTACTGTTCACTTTTTTGATTGGAAAAGATAGAAACAAGTTTAACTTTTTGTGAAACTCCCAGTACCCATAGCTGATTTTTGAGAAATGTGGTATAATTTTTCTTATGGAAAAGATTATTATTACAGCAACTGCTGAAAGTATTGAACAAGTTGAACAACTACTCGAAGCTGGCGTAGACCGTATCTATGTCGGTGAGAAAGATTTTGGCCTTCGTCTGCCAACAACCTTTAGTTATGACCAATTGCGTGAGATTGCTAAGTTGGTTCATGAAGCAGGCAAAGAATTGATTGTTGCGGTTAATGCCCTCATGCACCAAGATATGATGGACCGTATCAAGCCTTTCCTAGACTTCTTGGAAGAAATCAAGACAGACTATATTACAGTAGGGGATGCAGGTGTCTTTTACGTGGTCAACCGTGATGGCTATTCCTTTAAGACCATTTATGATGCTTCAACCATGGTAACAAGCAGTCGTCAGATTAACTTCTGGGGTCAAAAGGCTGGCGCATCTGAGGCGGTTTTGGCGCGTGAAATTCCATCTGCTGAACTCTTCAAGATGCCAGAGATTTTGGAAATTCCTGCTGAAGTATTGGTTTATGGGGCTAGTGTCATTCACCATTCTAAGCGTCCGCTCTTGCAAAACTACTATAACTTTACGCATATCGATGATGAAAAGACACGTAAACGTGACCTCTTCTTAGCAGAACCGAGTGACCCTGAGAGCCATTATTCTATCTTTGAAGATAATCATGGTACCCACATCTTTGCCAACAATGACCTTGATTTGATGACTAAATTGACAGAGTTGGTGGAGTATGGTTTTACTCATTGGAAACTTGAAGGACTTTACACCCCAGGTCAAAACTTTGTTGAGATTGCAAAACTCTTTATCCAAGCGCGTGGCTTGATCCAAGAAGGGAATTTCAGCCATGACAAAGCTTTCTTGTTAGATGAGGAAGTGCGCAAGTTACACCCTAAAAACCGTTTCCTCGACACAGGATTCTATGATTACGATCCTGATATGGTTAAATAGGACACCAAAACCCGAAATAAAAATGTTCGGGTTTTTCCAGTGTATCCATGAAATAAAAACGGATACATGTTATAATAAAAATAGCTCTTTAATGGAGGTGTTTAAGTGGAGAATCTGAAAAAGATGGCAGGTATCAAGGCTGCTGAGTTTGTCAAGGATGGTATGGTAGTCGGTCTGGGAACTGGTTCTACTGCCTACTATTTCGTAGAGGAAGTAGGTCGTCGGATTAAGGAAGAAGGTTTGCAGATTACTGCTGTGACAACTTCCAGTGTGACCAGTAAACAGGCTGAAGGTCTTAACATCCCGCTCAAGTCAATTGATCAAGTAGACTTTGTCGATGTGACGGTTGATGGGGCGGATGAAGTAGATAGCCAGTTTAACGGAATCAAAGGCGGTGGTGGTGCCCTTCTGATGGAGAAGGTTGTGGCAACGCCCTCAAAAGAATACATTTGGGTGGTAGATGAAAGCAAACTAGTAGAGAAACTAGGTGCTTTTAAATTGCCAGTAGAAGTGGTTCAGTATGGTGCAGAACAGGTCTTTCGTCGGTTTGAGCGAGCTGGCTACAAACCAAGTTTCCGTGAAAAAGACGGCCAACGTTTTGTGACCGATATGCAGAACTTTATCATTGATCTTGCCTTGGATGTCATTGAAGATCCGATTACTTTCGGGCAAGAAATGGACCATGTCGTTGGTGTCGTAGAGCATGGCTTGTTCAACCAAATGGTGGACAAGGTCATCGTAGCGGGACGAGATGGTGTTCAGATTTTAACTTCAACAAAAGCAAGATAACTAAAATAATAAGGAGACAGATTATGTCAAAATTTAATCGTATTCACTTGGTGGTACTGGATTCTGTAGGAATCGGTGCTGCGCCAGATGCCAATAACTTTGTCAATGCAGGGGTTCCAGACGGAGCTTCTGACACACTGGGACACATTTCAAAAACCGTTGGTTTGAATGTACCAAACATGGCTAAAATCGGTCTAGGAAATATTCCTCGCGAAACGCCGCTTAAGACTGTACCAGCTGAAAGCAATCCAACAGGTTATGTAACAAAATTGGAAGAAGTTTCCCTTGGTAAGGATACCATGACTGGTCACTGGGAAATCATGGGACTCAACATTACTGAGCCTTTCGATACTTTCTGGAACGGATTCCCAGAAGAAATCCTGACAAAAATCGAAGAATTTTCAGGACGCAAGGTTATTCGTGAAGCCAACAAACCTTACTCAGGAACAGCTGTTATCGATGATTTTGGACCACGTCAGATGGAAACAGGGGAGTTGATTATCTATACTTCAGCTGATCCTGTTTTGCAAATTGCTGCCCACGAAGACATCATTCCTTTGGATGAATTGTACCGTATCTGTGAATATGCTCGTTCGATTACTCTTGAACGTCCAGCCCTTTTAGGTCGTATCATTGCTCGTCCTTATGTGGGTGAACCAGGTAACTTCACTCGTACGGCAAATCGTCGTGACTTGGCCGTATCTCCATTTGCCCCGACTGTTTTGGATAAATTGAACGAAGCTGGCATCGATACGTACGCTGTTGGTAAAATAAACGATATCTTTAACGGTGCGGGTATTAACCATGACATGGGCCACAACAAGTCAAACAGCCACGGAATTGATACATTATTGAAGACCATGGGCCTTGCTGAGTTTGAAAAAGGATTCTCCTTCACAAACTTAGTTGACTTTGATGCCCTTTACGGCCATCGTCGCAATGCTCATGGTTACCGTGATTGCTTGCATGAGTTTGATGAACGCTTGCCTGAAATTATCGCAGCTATGAGAGAGAACGACCTTCTTTTGATTACTGCGGACCATGGAAATGACCCAACCTATGCAGGAACAGACCACACTCGTGAATATATTCCACTTTTAGCTTACAGCCCTAGCTTTAAGGGAAATGGTGTCATTCCAGTTGGACATTTTGCAGATATCTCAGCGACAGTTGCGGATAACTTTGGTGTGGAAACTGCCATGATTGGGGAAAGTTTCTTAGATAAATTGGTATAAGATGACGCGCTATGCTTTACTGGTAAGGGGCATTAATGTCGGTGGGAAAAATAAAGTTGTCATGGCGCAACTTCGTCAAGAACTGACAGAGTTGGGACTGGAAAAGGTTGAAACCTACATCAACAGTGGCAACATTTTCTTTACTTCGACAGCTCCCAAAGCCCAATTGGTTGAAAAGTTAGAGGCTTTCTTTGAAATCCATTATCCATTTATTCAGAGCTTTTCCTTGTTGAGTCTTGAGGACTTTGAAGCGGAACTTGAAAATCTGCCTGAATGGTGGACCAAAGATTTGGCACGAAAGGATGTGCTCTTCTACACGGAGAGCTTGGATGTGGATCAAGTCATCGAGAAAGTTGAAAGTTTGGAACTGAAAGATGAAGTGGTTCATTTTGGAAGACTTGGGATTTTCTGGGGGAAATTCTCTGAAGAATCCTACTATGCAACTGCCTATCACAAGCACTTGCTCAAGATGCCTTTTTATCGCAACATCACCATTCGCAACGCAAAAACCTTTGACAAAATAGGTCAAATGCTAAAAAATAATAAAGGAGATGTATAATGACATTTTTAGATAAGATCAAGGAAACAGCTGCATTCCTGAAAGATAAAGGAATACAAGCTCCCGAGTTCGGTCTAATCCTTGGATCAGGACTTGGAGAATTGGCAGAAGAAATCGAAAATCCAGTTGTAGTAGACTATGCAGATATTCCAAACTGGGGCCGTTCAACAGTAGTCGGTCACGCTGGTAAATTGGTGTATGGTGAACTTTCAGGGCGCAAGGTCTTGGCTCTTCAAGGACGCTTCCATTTCTACGAAGGCAATCCTCTTGAGGTCGTGACTTTCCCAGTTCGTGTGATGAAAGTCCTCGGTTGTGAAGGTGTCATTGTAACCAATGCAGCTGGTGGTATTGGTTTCGGTCCTGGTACTTTGATGGCTATCTCAGACCATATCAACATGACAGGTCAAAATCCATTGATGGGTGAAAACTTGGATGACTTTGGTCCACGTTTCCCTGATATGTCTAAAGCCTACACACCAGAATACCGTGCTACTGCCCATGAAGTGGCTAAGAAACTTGGTATCAAGCTTGATGAAGGTGTCTATATTGGTGTAACAGGTCCGACTTATGAAACTCCAGCAGAAATCCGTGCCTATAAGACATTGGGAGCAGATGCAGTTGGTATGTCCACTGTTCCTGAAGTTATTGTAGCTGGTCACTCAGGCTTGAAAGTTCTAGGAATTTCATGTATTACGAACTATGCTGCTGGTTTCCAAGAAGAACTCAATCACGAAGAGGTTGTAGAAGTGACTGAACGTGTCAAAGGCGACTTCAAAGGCTTGCTTAAAGCGATTCTTGCTGAATTGTAATGTCATGAGAGTTCACTTTATTTTACATGAGACATTTGAGGTTCCAGGCGCATATCTAAAATGGGCTCTAGAACGAGGTCATCAAATTACATCAACAAAGGTTTATGAAAAAGAACCTCTTCCTGAAACAATTGACGGGATTGATTTTCTGATTGTCATGGGTGGTCCTCAATCACCTGATGAGGATAGAGAAAACTTCCCATACTATGATCCAAAGGCTGAGCTTGCTTTTATGAAAGAAGCGATTGCTGCAGATATCTATATTGTTGGTGTCTGTCTTGGTGCGCAACTCCTATCTGTTGCCTATGGTGCGAAGTATGAACATAGTCCAGAGCGCGAGATCGGCGTTTATCCTGTGACATTAACGATGCAAGGTTTAACAGATCCTCATGTCAGCTTGTTCGGAGAAACCATAGAAACCGGCCACTGGCACGGTGATATGCCAGGGCTGACAGAGGATGCTGTTGTTCTTGCGACGAGTCAAGGTTGTCCACGTCAGATTATTCGCTTCAGTCCGAAACATTATGCCTTTCAGGCTCATTTGGAATTTGATGCAGAAGCAGTAGAATTATTGATTGCTGCGGATGGTGAAGAGCAATTAAGAGAGCAAAGTGAAAAGTTACCTTTTGTTCAAACACCAGAAGAATTACGTGGAAACGATTATTCCGAAATGAATGCAAAACTGTATGCATTTTTAGATTCATTGGTAAAATAGGAACTACAGAAAGGCAGAGTATCTGAGTTATAGTCAAACTCGGGCTAATTGTTCTGTGAAATATTTAATTTTAAAATCAAGAAAGAAAGGATGGGTAAACCGTATTTGTTGAACTGAATACGGGCGGAGAACTGTGTAAAAAAGATAAACTGTCTAGCATCTGTGATGCGTCGTCAGTTTCCTATTTTTACTTTGTTCTCTGTCGCTATCCTAAATATATAAAAAGAAAGGTAGAGTGAAGTGTTCTGATTTGAACACGAGCGGAAAACTTTTCTAAAAACATTGAAAGGTAGGGTAGTTCGGGTTTGAATTGAACTCGGACTGTTCTCTTCTATATCATAAAAATTAAGAAAGAAAGGAATTGAACCCACCCTAAAAGCAGTGGGAAAAAGACAGTTGGTCTAGCGAGCATCGCTCACTGCACCCAACTCCTATTTTCCCTTCGCTTTTTGACGGGTTTGGTATCTTAAATTATGTCTATCCATATTGCTGCTAAGCAGGGTGAAATTGCTGATAAAATTCTCCTTCCGGGGGATCCTCTTCGTGCGAAATTTATTGCGGAGAATTTCCTTGAAGATGCTGTTTGTTTTAATGAAGTTCGTAACATGTTTGGCTACACTGGTACTTACAAGGGCCACCGTGTATCTGTCATGGGAACTGGGATGGGGATGCCTTCCATTTCGATTTATGCACGTGAGTTGATCGTAGACTACGGTGTGAAAAAATTGATCCGTGTGGGAACTGCTGGTTCTTTGAATGAAGATGTCCACGTCCGTGAATTGGTTTTGGCGCAAGCAGCTGCGACCAACTCAAACATCATCCGCAACGACTGGCCACAGTATGATTTTCCACAAATCGCTAGTTTTGATTTGTTAGACAAGGCCTACCATATCGCTAAAGAACTCGGTATGACAACCCACGTTGGGAACGTCTTGTCATCTGATGTCTTTTACTCAAACTACTTTGAAAAGAACATCGAACTTGGTAAATGGGGAGTCAAGGCTGTGGAAATGGAAGCAGCAGCTCTTTACTATCTTGCTGCCCAACACCACGTTGATGCACTTGCTATCATGACTATTTCTGATAGCTTGGTCAATCCAGATGAAGACACTACGGCAGAAGAACGCCAAAATACCTTCACCGATATGATGAAGGTTGGTTTGGAAACCTTGATTGCAGAGTAAAATGTAAACGAAAATCCTGATTTCACTTGGAATCAGGATTTTTTCATAGATGCGATTTTTTCGGGGTCTGGTGTAACGCGGAGGGTCTTTTGTCCTGTGTAGGTTACAAAGCCAGGTTTGCCACCAGTTGGTTTATTGAGTTTTTTCACTTCAATCATATCTACCTGAACTAGATTTGACAAGCGCCCTTTGGAGAAGTAGGCAGCTAGCTCCGCAGCGTCCGTCTTAACTTCGTCAGAAGGATTGAGATTTCCTGAGATGACGACATGGCTTCCAGGGATGTCCTTGGCATGGAACCAAAGTTCCTCCTTGCGAGCCATTTTAAAGGTTAGCTCTTCATTTTGCAAGTTGTTACGACCGACATAAATGATGGTTTTGCCATCGCTCGCTAGATACTGTTCTGGTTTTTTGCGTTTCTGAATTTTCTCGCGTTGGCGTCTTCTAATGAAGCCTGTTTGGATCAATTCTTCACGGATTTCAGCGATTTCCTCCAGCCCTGCTTGATTGAGCACAGTCTCGACACTTTCTAGATAAAGAATGGTTGCCTTGGTTTCTTCAATCAGTTCAGTCAGGTATTTGACAGCTTCTTTGAGTTTCTGGTAACGTTTAAAGTAGCGTTGGGCATTCTGACTGGGAGTCAAGGCCTTATCAAGCGCAATGGTGATAGGTTGATTGGTGTAGTAGTTGTCCAAGGTAACCTGATCTTGGTCATTAGGCACTTGGTGGAGGAAGGTTGTCAACAATTCCCCTTTTTGGCGAAATTCCTCAGCATTGTCTGTCGCTAGTAACTCTTTTTCTTGTTTTTTAAGCTTATGTCGATTTTTCTGAAGTTCATTTTCAACGCGACGAATCAGTTCACTGGCTTGCTGTTTGACACGGTCCCGTTCAGCCTTGTCCTTATAGTAGGTGTCCAGCAAGTCAGAAAGACTGGAAAAAGGCTCTCCTACACTATTTTCGAAGGGAATTGGACTGAAGGAAGTCTCCGTTAGGAAAGGCTTGGTTTCTTGCCCGAAGAAGTTTCGGAAAGTAGACAGTTTATCACTGACAAGAATGTTTTCCAATTCATTTGCCGTATCACGTCCCAGACCTTGAAAGAGACTTTGAAGATTTTTTGCCTTCAGTTCTTGGGTCTGCAGGATTTCAAAGAGCTTTTCATCCTTAACAGTAAAAGGATTGAGCGAATCCGTACTTGGTGGAGCGATATAGGTCGATCCTGGTAGCAAGGTGCGGTAGCTGTTTTGTGAAAAGCCAACGTGTTTGATGACTTCGAGGATTTTATGGCTGCTTTTATCGACTAGGAGAATATTGCTGTGTTTGCCCATGATTTCGATAATCAGGGTAGCCTGGATATGGTCCCCAATCTCGTTTTTATTGGAAACTGTAATTTCCACGATACGGTCGTTTTCGATTTGCTCAATTGACTCAATCAGAGCACCCTGCAAATACTTTCTCAAAACCATGATAAAGGTAGAAGGTTGGGCTGGATTTTCAAAAGTCGTTTGGGTCAGCTGAATGCGTCCAAAAACGGGATGGGCAGAAAGGAGCAGGCGATGGCTTTGGCGATTGCTGCGGATTTGCAAGACCAACTCTTGTTCAAAAGGTTGATTGATTTTCTGGATGCGACCATTGACTAACTCTCTTCGCAATTCCTCAACCATGTGGTGTAAAAAAAATCCGTCAAATGACATCGTTCTCTCCTTGTGATTGTATTCCATAGTATTATATCAAAAAGGTAGAATAAAATCATGGAAATATGGTATAATAAAGCCAAGTAAAGAGAATCGAGAAGTACATGTATATTGAAATGGTAGATGAAACTGGTCAAGTTTCACAAGAAATCTTGCACCAAACCCAAGAAATTTTGGAATTTGCAGCCCAAAAAATAGGAAAAGAAGACAAGGAGATGGCAGTGACCTTTGTGACTAATGAGCGTAGCCATGAACTCAACCTCGAGTACCGTGATACAGATCGTCCTACGGATGTCATCAGCCTTGAGTATAAGCCAGAGTTGGATATTGCCTTTGACGAAGAGGATTTGCTTGAAAATCCTGAATTGGCGGAGATGATGTCTGAGTTTGATGCCTACATTGGGGAATTGTTCATCTCTATCGATAAGGCTCATGAGCAGGCCGAGGAATATGGCCACAGCTTTGAGCGTGAGATGGGCTTCTTGGCAGTACACGGCTTTTTACATATCAACGGCTATGATCACTACACTCCGGAAGAAGAAGCGGAGATGTTCGGTTTACAAGAAGAAATTTTGACAGCCTATGGACTCACAAGACAATAAACGAAAATGGAAAAATCGTGACCTGATATCCAGTCTAGAATTTGCCATTACAGGAATTTTTACTGCTATCAAGGAAGAACGCAATATGCGAAAGCATGCAGTGACGGCTCTCGTGGTCATCCTTGCAGGGTTTGTTTTTCAGGTGTCACGAATCGAATGGCTCTTTCTCCTATTGAGCATTTTCTTGGTAGTAGCCTTTGAAATTATCAACTCTGCTATTGAAAATGTGGTGGATTTGGCCAGTCACTATCACTTTTCCATGCTGGCTAAAAATGCCAAGGATATGGCGGCTGGCGCGGTATTAGTGGTCTCTCTTTTCGCAGCCTTAACAGGTGCACTTATCTTTATCCCACGCATTTGGGATATACTATTTTAAACTATAAGAGGAAATTATGACATTTAAATCAGGCTTTGTAGCCATTTTAGGGCGTCCCAATGTTGGGAAGTCAACCTTTTTAAATCACGTCATGGGGCAAAAGATTGCCATTATGAGTGACAAGGCGCAGACAACGCGCAATAAAATCATGGGGATTTACACCACAGATAAGGAGCAAATCGTCTTTATCGACACACCAGGAATTCACAAGCCCAAAACAGCTCTTGGGGATTTCATGGTTGAATCTGCCTACAGTACTCTGCGTGAAGTGGATACTGTTCTCTTCATGGTGCCAGCTGATGAGCCACGTGGTAAGGGAGACGATATGATTATCGAGCGTCTGAAAGCTGCCAAGGTTCCTGTGATTCTGGTGGTGAATAAGATTGACAAGGTCCACCCAGACCAGCTTTTAGCTCAGATTGATGACTTCCGTAACCAGATGGACTTCAAGGAAATTGTTCCTATCTCAGCCCTTCAGGGAAATAACGTTTCTCGACTAATCGATATTTTGAGTGAAAATCTAGAGGAAGGTTTCCAGTATTTCCCATCTGATCAAATCACAGACCATCCTGAGCGTTTCTTGGTTTCAGAAATGATTCGTGAGAAGGTTCTTCATTTGACACGTGAAGAGATTCCTCACTCAGTTGCAGTGGTAGTTGACTCCATGAAGCGTGATGAAGAGACAGACAAGGTTCATATCCGTGCAACCATCATGGTGGAGCGTGATAGTCAAAAAGGTATCATCATCGGTAAAGGTGGCGCCATGCTTAAGAAAATTGGGACCATGGCCCGTCGTGATATCGAACTCATGCTAGGGGATAAGGTTTTCCTAGAAACTTGGGTCAAGGTCAAGAAAAACTGGCGTGATAAAAAGCTAGATTTGGCTGACTTTGGCTATAATGAAAAAGAATACTAAGTAGAGGTGGGCTCATGCCTGCTTCTTGTTTTTACAGAAGGAGGAACTATGCCTGAATTACCTGAGGTTGAAACGGTTCGTCGTGGCTTAGAAAAATTGATCTTGGGAAAGAAGATTTCTAATATAGAGATTGCTTATTCCAAGATGATTAAGACGGATTTGGACGAGTTTCAAAAGGAAGTACCTGGTCAGATTGTTGAGTCAATGGGACGTCGTGGCAAATACTTGCTTTTTTACTTGACAGACAAGGTCTTGATTTCCCATTTGCGCATGGAGGGCAAATATTTTTACTATCCGGACCAGGTTCCTGAACGCAAGCATGCCCATGTTTTCTTCCAGTTTGAGGATGGTGGGACGCTTGTTTATGAGGATGTACGCAAGTTTGGTACTATGGAACTATTGGCACCCGACCTTTTGGATGCCTACTTTGTATCTAAAAAACTAGGGCCTGAACCAAGCGAAGAAGACTTTGATTTACAGGTCTTTCAAGCTGCCCTAGCTAAGTCCAAAAAGCCTATCAAATCCCACCTTTTAGACCAGACCTTGGTAGCTGGCCTTGGCAATATCTATGTGGATGAGGTCCTCTGGCGAGCTCAGATTCATCCAGCAAGACCTTCCCAAACTTTGACGGCAGAAGAAGCGTCAGCTATTCATGACCAGACCATTGCTGTTTTGGGACAGGCAGTCGAAAAGGGCGGTTCCACCATTAGAACCTATACCAATGCCTTTGGGGAAGACGGAACCATGCAGGATTTTCATCAGGTCTATGATAAGACTGGTCAGGCATGTTCACGCTGCGGCACCATCATTGAGAAATTCCAGCTCGGTGGACGAGGAACTCATTTTTGTCCTCAGTGTCAAAGGAGGGACTGATGGGAAAAATCATCGGAATCACAGGAGGAATTGCCTCTGGTAAGTCAACTGTAACAAATTTCCTAAGAGAAAAAGGCTTCCAAGTGGTCGATGCTGACGCAGTCGTCCACCAGCTACAAAAACCTGGTGGTCGTCTTTATCAGCTCTTGGTTCAACACTTTGGGCAGGAAATTATCTTAGAAAATGGAGAACTCAATCGCCCTCTCCTAGCTAGTCTCATCTTCTCAAATCCTGAGGAGCGGGAATGGTCTAAGCAAACCCAAGGGGAAATTATTCGTGAGGAATTGGCTGCACTGAGAGACCAGTTAGCTCAGACAGAAACGGTTTTTTTCATGGATATTCCCCTGCTTTTTGAACAGGACTACAGTGCTTGGTTTGATGAAACGTGGCTGGTCTATGTGGACCGTGATGTTCAGGTGGAACGTTTCATGAAACGGGATCATCTTTCTAAGGAAGTAGCAGAGTCCCGTTTGGCCGCCCAATGGTCTTTAGAAGAAAAGAAAAAATTGGCGAGCCATATATTAGACAATAATGGCAGTCGTGATCAGCTTGTGGCTCAAGTAGTGAAGTTACTTGAAGGAGGCGATAGCTGTGCAAGAGATTAGTTGGAAAGAGAATCTTCGTGTCGCCTGGTTCGGTAGTTTTCTAACGGGCGCCAGCATTTCCTTGGTCGTTCCTTTCATGCCTATCTTTGTGGAGCAGTTGGGAATTGAAGGAGACCAAGTTGCTTTCTATGCTGGATTAGCCATCTCAGTTTCGGCTGTTTCAGCAGCTCTAGTTTCTCCCATCTGGGGTATTCTTGCTGACAAGTACGGCCGAAAACCCATGATGATTCGAGCAGGTCTTGCTATGACCATTACCATGGGAGGTTTGGCCTTCGTGCCAAATATCTATTGGCTACTCTTTCTGCGCTTGCTCAATGGTGTATTTACTGGTTTTGTCCCCAATGCGACAGCCTTGATTGCTAGTCAGGTACCGAAAGATAAGTCTGGAGCGGCTCTGGGGACTCTATCTACAGGTGTTGTTGCAGGAACACTGACGGGTCCCTTTGTTGGAGGCTTTATTGCTGAAATTTTTGGTATTCGTAATGTCTTTTTATTGGTAGGTTCTTTCTTATTTTTAGCTGCAATCCTAACCATTTTCTTTATCAAGGAAGATTTTCAGCCAGTGGCTAAGGAGAAGGCTATCCCAACGAAAGAAGTATTTTCTTCTTTCAAGTATCCTAGACTCTTAGTAAACCTATTTTTGACGAGCTTCGTCATTCAATTTTCAGCTCAATCAATTGGCCCCATTCTAGCTCTCTATGTGCGGGACTTAGGGCAGACTGAGAATCTCCTCTTTGTATCAGGATTGATCGTATCCAGCATGGGATTTTCTAGTATGATGAGTGCTGGAATTCTAGGAAAACTTGGCGATAAGGTAGGGAATCATAGATTGTTGGTTGCGGCGCAGATTTATTCCGTCATCATTTACCTACTTTGTGCCCATGCAACCAGCCCCCTTCAACTTGGCTTGTATCGTTTTCTCTTTGGTCTGGGAACGGGAGCTCTCATACCGGGAGTCAATGCCCTTCTCAGCAAAATGACTCCGAAATCAGGTATTTCAAGGATTTTCGCCTTCAACCAAGTCTTTTTTTATCTCGGTGGAGTGATTGGACCTATGGCGGGATCCGCAGTTGCAGGATATTTGGGCTACCATGCTGTCTTTTATGCGACAGCAGCCTGTGTAGCTTTCAGTTGTTTATGTAACTTAGTTCAATTTAGATCATTATTAAAAGTAAAGGAAATCTCGTGCGAGTAAAAATTAATCTCAAATGCTCCTCTTGTGGTAGCATGAATTATCTAACTAGTAAGAACTCAAAAACCCATCCAGACAAGATTGAAGTTCTAAAATATTGTCCAAAGGAAAGAAAAGTAACTTTACATCTTGAATCTAAGTAGAATTTATGGTAAAATAATAGGGATTTTAAGGAGTTTGATATGTATAACCTATTATTAACCATTTTATTAGTATTATCTGTTGTGATTGTGATTGCGATTTTCATGCAACCAACCAAGAACCAATCCAGCAATGTATTTGATGCCAGCTCAGGTGATTTGTTTGAACGTAGTAAAGCTCGTGGTTTTGAAGCTGTGATGCAACGTTTGACAGGTATTTTAGTCTTTTTCTGGCTAGCCATTGCCTTAGCATTGACGGTATTATCAAGTAGATAAGAAATGGGCGAGACTAGGTCTTAGCCTATTTTTATTTTTAACGACACTTACAAAGTTATCACTCAAAAAAATTTTAAAAATCTAGAAAGAAAACATGAAAGATAAAATTAAAGAATATTTGCAAGAGAAGGGGCGAGTGACGGTAAATGACCTAGCTCAGGCTCTCGGAAAGGATGGATCCAAGGATTTCCGTGAGTTGATTAAAACCCTGTCTCTGATGGAAAGAAAGCACCAGATTCGATTTGGAGAAGATGGAAGCCTTACCTTGGACCAGAAGAAGAAACATGAAATCACTCTAAAAGGGGTTTTTCATGCCCATAAAAATGGCTTTGGTTTTGTCAGTCTGGAAGGCGAAGAGGACGACCTTTTTGTAGGAAAAAACGATGTCAACTATGCCATTGATGGTGATACCGTTGAAGTGGTCATCAAGAAAGTTGCTGACCGCAACAAGGGAACAGCTGCCGAAGCTAAAATTATTGATATCTTAGAACACAGTCTGACGACAGTTGTAGGCCAAATCGTTCTGGATCAGGAAAAACCTAAGTATGCTGGCTACATTCGTTCAAAGAATCAGAAAATCAGCCAACCCATCTATGTGAAGAAACCAGCCCTCAAACTTGAAGGGACAGAGGTTCTCAAGGTCTTTATCGACAAATACCCAAGTAGAAAACACGATTTCTTTGTCGCATCTGTACTGGATGTAGTAGGACACTCTACTGATGCGGGAATTGATGTCCTTGAAGTCTTGGAGTCCATGGATATTGTCTCAGAATTTCCAGAGGCTGTTCTCAAAGAGGCAGAGAAAGTACCGGATGCGCCATCTCAACAGGATATGGAAGGGCGTCTTGATTTAAGAGATGAGCTTACTTTTACCATTGACGGCGCGGATGCCAAGGACTTGGACGATGCAGTTCACATCAAGCCTTTGAAAAATGGCAATATGGAACTCGGAGTTCACATCGCGGATGTTTCCTACTATGTGACTGAGGGCTCTGCCCTTGACAAGGAAGCCCTTAACCGCGCAACTTCTGTCTATGTAACAGATCGAGTGGTTCCAATGCTTCCAAAGCGTTTGTCAAATGGCATCTGCTCTCTCAATCCACAAGTTGACCGCCTGACCCAGTCTGCCATTATGGAGATTGATAAACATGGTCGTTTAGTCAACTACACTATCACACAAACGGTTATCAAGACTAGTTTTCGTATGACCTATAGCGCTGTTAATGATATCCTAGCGGGTGACGAGGAGAAGAGACAAGAATTTAAGAAAATTATTCCTAGTATCGAGTTAATGGCCAAGCTTCATGAAAGGCTAGAAAACATGCGTGAGAAACGTGGTGCCTTGAATTTTGATACCAGCGAAGCTAAGATTTTAGTAGATAAAAAAGGCAAGCCAGTTGATATCGTTCTTCGTCAGCGTGGTGTTGCGGAGCGTATGATCGAGTCCTTCATGTTGATAGCCAACGAAACAGTTGCCGAGCACTTCAGCAAGCTGGACCTACCTTTTATCTATCGGATTCATGAGGAGCCTAAGGCAGAAAAAGTTCATAAGTTTATTGATTACGCTTCGAGCTTTGGTTTACGAATTTATGGGACGGCCAGTGAGATTAGCCAGGAGGCGCTTCAAGACATCATGCGTGCTGTTGAGGGGGAACCCTATGCGGATGTATTGTCCATGATGCTTCTTCGTTCCATGCAGCAGGCTCGTTATTCAGAGCATAATCACGGTCACTATGGACTAGCGGCCGACTATTACACTCACTTTACTAGTCCCATTCGCCGTTATCCAGATCTTCTAGTCCATCGAATGATTCGGGACTATGGTCGTTCTAAGGAAATAGCCGAGCATTTTGAGCAAGTGATTCCTGAGATTGCAACCCAGTCTTCTAACCGTGAACGTCGTGCCATCGAGGCAGAGCGTGAAGTCGAAGCCATGAAAAAGGCTGAGTACATGGAAGAATACGTGGGCGAAGAGTACGATGCAGTTGTATCCAGCATTGTCAAGTTTGGTCTCTTTGTTGAATTGCCAAATACAGTTGAGGGCTTGATTCACATTACCAATTTGCCTGAATTTTATCATTTCAATGAGCGAGATTTAACTCTCCGTGGGGAGAAATCAGGCACAACCTTCCGTGTAGGACAGCAGATTCGCATTCGAGTTGAAAGAGCGGATAAGATGACTGGCGAGATTGATTTCTCCTTTATTCCAAGTGAATTTGATGTCATTGAAAAAGGTTTGAAAGGCTCAGGTCGTAAGGATAGAGGGCGTCGTTCAGACAAGAAGGAAGACAAGAGAAAATCAGGACGCTCAAATGATAAGTACAAGCATTCACAAAAAGATAAAAAGAAAAAAGGCAAGAAACCTTTTTACAAAGAAGTAGCTAAGAAAGGAGCCAAGCATGGCAAAGGGCGAGGGAAAGGTCGTCGCACAAAATAAAAAGGCGCACCACGACTATACAATCGTTGATACGCTAGAGGCAGGAATGGTCCTAACCGGAACTGAAATCAAGAGCGTTCGAGCTGCTCGAATCAATCTCAAGGACGGCTTTGCCCAAGTAAAAAATGGGGAAGTCTGGCTGAGCAATGTTCATATCGCCCCTTACGAAGAGGGCAATATCTGGAACCAGGAACCAGAACGTCGTCGTAAACTTTTGCTCCATAAAAAACAAATTCAAAAATTGGAACAAGAGACCAAAGGGACAGGAATGACCCTTGTTCCCCTTAAAGTCTATATTAAAGATGGTTATGCTAAACTCCTTTTAGGACTTGCTAAAGGGAAACATGACTATGACAAACGGGAGTCTATCAAGCGACGTGAACAAAACCGCGACATCGCGCGCGTGATGAAAGCTGTCAACCAGCGTTAAGAAGAGGAAGTAAAATGGAAAAATTAATTGCCTATAAACGGATGCCCTTGTGGAATAAACAAACCATGCCTGAAGCTGTTCAGCAAAAGCACAATACTAAAGTCGGCACTTGGGGAAAAATTACTGTCTTGAAAGGGGCTCTCAAGTTTATTGAGTTGACTGAAGATGGTGAGGTTCTAGCTGAACACCTCTTTGAGGCAGGGGCTGACAATCCCATGGCGCAACCGCAAGCCTGGCACCGAGTAGAGGCTGCAACAGACGATGTAGAGTGGTACTTGGAATTTTATTGTAAACCTGAGGATTATTTCCCTAAGAAATACCAGACCAATCCAGTCCATTCAGAGATCCTAGAGGCTATGCAGATGGTAAAATTTGGAAGAGCCTTGGATTTGGGTTGTGGTCAAGGCCGTAACTCTCTCTTCTTAGCACAACAAGGTTTTGATGTGACAGCTGTGGATCAAAATGAATTGTCCCTTGAAATCTTGCAAAGCATTGTGGAACAAGAGGATCTAGACATGCCTGTCGGACTTTATGATATCAATTCTGCCAGTGTTAGCCAAGACTATGATTTTATCGTTTCAACAGTTGTTCTGATGTTCCTACAAGCGAACCGCATTCCAGCTATTATCCAAAATATGCAGGAGCACACCACGGTCGGTGGTTACAATCTTATCGTCTGTGCCATGGATACAGAGGATTATCCTTGCTCGGTTAATTTCCCATTCACCTTTAAAGAAGGGGAGCTGGCGGACTACTACAAGGATTGGGAATTGATTAAGTACAATGAAAATCCAGGACATCTGCACCGTCGTGATGAAAATGGTAATCGCATTCAACTACGCTTTGCGACTATGCTAGCTAAAAAAATCAAGTAAATCAAACTTAACCCAGTGAATAGAAACCACTTTGCAAGGTCTCTATTCGTTTTTGTTTGCGTTGGTTGATTGGGGAGAGCAGGATTTTATGCTATACTAGAAGTAGGAAATCTGAGCATTAGAGTTGTATTGCTGATACTCTCAGCGCAAGAAAGTCTTTATGATGGAGGTGGTCGAATGACGAGTCTTTTGGTGGAGCTGTATGATCGGCATGTATTGGAAAAGAATGTCTACCAAGCCTTTATCAGTGATTGTGACGAGATTCTTTTTCTATCTTTGACGAAAATAAGCAATGAAGAGAAGCTCTCTCTCCGTCAGTTTATCATGGAAGAGGTACCTCATATTCAACGAGTGACCTTTCGTCAGTTATCCTTAGAACAACTAGCAGACCAGTTAGATTATTGTCTAGCAGGCTATGACCAAGTCCTTCTCGATGTTTTTGGTGGGGATTCGCTACTAGCCTTATCTCTCTATCAATACGGCTTGGATCGGCAGCTCCCCATCGTTGCCATGGATGTCGAGCAGAGAAAACAATACAAGTGGGTAGCCGGTCAGTTAGAAAAAGAAGACATGGACATTCCAACCCTAAGCATCCAACAGTTGATAGCCTTGCGTGGTGGAAAAATGCTCAAATCAAAACGCCCTATCCACTCAGCTCAGCAAATTGCAGCCATCAAAAAGCTAGCCAGCTCTGCCATTGCCAATCCTGCCCACTGGTATCAAGTGACCCAATTTTTCTCTCTAGCTAAGACCAATGACCTGCATGCTGAGACAGAAAAGATACTGGAAAACAATGGCAGGTATTATCACTATCCAAAATCCCTTATTCCTTTACTTGTGGGAGCAGGGATGCTTTGTATTGAAAGCGAGGACAAGAAACGAGTAGCATACAGCTTTCCAAGTCAAGAAGCTCAAGTCTTTTGCCGCAATAAGGGACATATTTTAGAGGTATATCTCTATCTCTTGGCGCTTGAATCTCAGCTGTTTGATGAGTGCATGATAGGAGGTGAGATTGATTGGAATGGCATCTTTCCAGAGGCGGATAATGTCCAAAATGAGATTGATGTCATTCTGAGAAAGGGCCGCTCGATTACCTTCATCTCCTGCAAAATGACAGATTTATCAGTTGAAGCCATCAACGAACTAGAAGTCTACGCCAATCATTTTGCTGGAGAGAGTTGCCTCAAGTTGATTGTTTGTACGGGAAAAATCAATCCAGCTTATGCCAATCGCTGCCAAGAATACGGCGTGCTGGTCATTAGAAGTGAGCAGATTTCCAATCTCATTCCCATGCTAAAAAAATATTCTAAGAGACAAAAAAGATAAGAAATAGTATTATGAAAGGCTGGAATTCCAGTCTTTTTCACTTCTTTTTCGAATAAATGAGAAAAGGAGGTAGACCATGTTTGTAGCTAGAGATGCCAAGGGGAATTTGGTGAATGCCCTTGAAAAAGATGTGACCAAGCAAGCCTATACTTGTCCAGCCTGTGGGGGCGGCCTACGATTACGCCAAGGACAGAGCATTCGAACACACTTTGCCCATGAAAGGTTAAGAGATTGTATTGCCATTTTTGAAAATGAAAGTCCAGAACACTTAGGCAACAAAGAGGCCCTTTATCACTGGGTCAAGAAGGACAGTCAGGTCGCCTTAGAATATAGTTTGCCCGATATTCAGCAGATAGCGGATGTTCTTGTCAATGAGAAACTAGCACTGGAGGTTCAGTGCAGTCCCTTGTCTCAAAAGCTTTTAGGCGACAGAAGTCAAGGATACCGTAGTCAAGGCTACCAAGTTATCTGGCTACTGGGAGAAAAACTCTGGTTAAAGGAGCGATTAACACAACTGCAAAGGGGATTTCTCTATTTTAGTCAAAATATGGGATTCTATGTTTGGGAACTAGATTTTAAAAAGCAAGTTTTGAGACTTAAATACCTTTTACATCAGGACCTACGTGGCAAGCTTCATTTTCAGGTCAAAGAATTTCCCTATGGTCAAGGAAATCTCTTGGAAATTCTACGATTTCCTTATCAAAAACAAAAGCTAGCTAGTCTTACAGTTTCTCAAGATTCCACTATCTGTCACTACATTCGTCAGCAGTTGTACTACCAAACGCCTTACTGGATGAAGAAGCAGGAGGAAGCTTATCATCAAGGAGATAATCTATTAAACCGTCAACTGGACGACTGGTATCCCCAAGTCAGACCAATTGAATCAGGAGATTTTTGTCAAATTAATCAAGATTTGACTAGCTATTATAGAAATTTTCAGGCTTACTATCAAAAAAATCCGAAAAATAATCGCCAAAAGCTCTACCCACCAGCCTTTTATCACTTATATTTCTCAAAAAATGTGGTAAAATAGAAAGGATGGAGGAATCTTATGGTATTACAACGACATGAAATAAATGAAAAAGATACATGGGATCTTTCGACAATCTACCCAACAGACCAGGCTTGGGAAGAAGCCTTGAAAGATTTAACTGAAAAAGTACAAACAGCATCTCAGTATGAGGGACATCTCTTAGACAGCGCAGACAGTTTGCTTGAGATCACAGAATTTTCACTTGATTTGGAACGCCAAGTTGAAAAGCTTTATGTCTATGCACATATGAAAAACGACCAAGACACACGTGAAGCCAAGTATCAGGAGTACTATGCTAAGGCAATGACTCTATACAGTCAGTTAGAACAGGCCTTTTCATTCTACGAACCTGAGTTTATGGAGATTAGCCAAGAGCAGTATGCGGCATTCCTAGAAGCTCAACCGAAACTCCAAGTATACAAACACTTTTTTGACAAGCTCTTGCAAAAGAAAGACCATGTTCTTTCGCAACGCGAGGAAGAATTGCTTGCTGGAGCAGGAGAAATTTTTGGCGCAGCTAGTGAAACTTTCGCCATCTTGGATAATGCAGATATCACCTTCCCATACGTGCTTGATGACGAAGGCAAGGAAGTGCAACTCTCTCACGGCACTTATATCCGCTTGATGGAATCTAAAAATCGTGAAGTGCGCCGTGGTGCTTATGAAGCTCTCTATGCGACTTACGAGCAATTTCAAAATACTTACGCTAAGACTTTGCAGACAAATGTTAAGGTGCAAAACTACCGAGCAAAAGTTCGCAACTATAAGAGTGCTCGCCATGCAGCCCTCGCAGCAAACTTTGTTCCAGAAAGTGTCTATGACAATCTAGTAGCTGCAGTTCGCAAGCATTTGCCACTCTTGCATCGTTACCTAGAACTTCGTTCTAAAATCTTGGGTATTTCCGACCTCAAGATGTACGATGTCTACACACCGCTTTCGTCAGTAGATTATAGCTTTACCTACGAAGAAGCCTTGAAAAAGGCAGAAGAAGCTTTGGCAGTTTTAGGTGACGACTATTTGAGCCGTGTTAAACGTGCCTTCAGTGAGCGTTGGATTGATGTCTATGAAAACCAAGGCAAGCGTTCTGGTGCCTACTCTGGTGGTTCTTACGATACCAATGCCTTTATGCTTCTCAACTGGCAGGACAATCTAGACAACCTCTTTACCCTTGTCCATGAAACAGGTCACAGTATGCACTCAAGCTATACTCGTGAAACCCAGCCATATGTTTACGGGGATTACTCTATCTTCTTGGCGGAGATTGCCTCAACCACAAACGAAAATATCTTGACAGAGAAATTGTTGGAAGAAGTAGAAGACGATGCAACTCGCTTTGCTATTCTCAATAACTTCCTAGACGGTTTCCGCGGAACAGTCTTCCGTCAAACTCAATTCGCTGAGTTTGAACATGCTATCCACCAAGCAGACCAAAATGGAGAAGTCTTGACAAGTGATTTCCTCAATAAACTCTACGCTGACCTGAACCAAGAGTACTACGGACTCAGCAAGGAAGACAATCCTCAAATCCAATACGAATGGGCACGCATTCCACACTTCTACTATAACTACTATGTTTATCAGTATTCAACAGGTTTTGCGGCTGCTTCAGCCTTGGCTGAGAAGATTGTCCATGGTAGTCAGGAAGACCGTGACCGCTATATCGACTACCTCAAGGCTGGTAAGTCTGACTATCCACTTAATGTCATGAGAAAAGCTGGTGTTGATATGGAGAAAGAAGACTATCTCAACGATGCCTTTGCAGTCTTTGAACGTCGTTTGAATGAGTTTGAAGCCCTTGTTGAAAAATTGGGACTGGCTTAAGATGGTAGAGTCTTATAGTAAAAATGCCAATCACAATATGCGTCGTCCCGTCGTCAAGGAAGAAATCGTAGAGTTTATGCGCCAGCGTCAAAAGCAGGTGACAGGTTCCTTGAAAGAATTGGAGACCTTCGCTCGCAAGGAAAATATTCCCATCATTCCTCATGAAACAGTTGCTTATTTCCGTTTTCTCATGGAAAGTCTGCAACCCAAGAACATTTTGGAAATTGGGACAGCAATTGGCTTTTCAGCCCTCCTGATGGCAGAACATGCACCAAATGCAAAGATTACAACCATTGACCGTAATCCTGAGATGATCGGCTTCGCCAAGGAAAATTTTGCTCAGTTTGATAGTCGCAAGCAAATTACCCTCATAGAGGGAGATGCAGTTGATGTTTTATCTAGTCTGACAGAAACATATGACTTTGTCTTTATGGATTCAGCCAAGTCCAAGTACATCGTCTTTCTACCTGAAATCCTCAAACACTTGGAAGTTGGTGGAGTAGTAGTCTTGGACGATATTTTCCAAGGAGGAGATGTTGCCAAGGACATCATGGAAGTCCGCCGTGGTCAACGAACCATTTACCGTGGTTTGCAAAGACTTTTCGACGCAACTTTGGACAATCCAGGTTTAACAGCAACTCTAGTTCCACTTGGAGATGGTATTCTCATGCTACGAAAGAATCTAGCAGAAGTAGAGCTTCCTGAGAGCGAATGATTTTCAGAAAAATTTAAGAAATTATAGTAAAATAGATAAGGTAACACTTACCGTAAAAGGAGTAAAAATGAAGAAAAAACTTATGGCAGGAGCCATCACACTTTTATCAGTAGCAACACTTGCAGCTTGTTCAAACAGTTCTGAAGGAAAAGATTTGATTAGCATGAAGGGCGATGTGATTACAGAGCATCAATTCTTTGAAGAAGTAAAGAACAATCCAACTGCACAACAAGTCTTGCTCAATATGACCATCCAAAAAGTATTTGAACAACAATATGGATCAGAGGTAACTGATAAAGATGTGGATGATGCCGTTGCTGAAGAACAAAAGAAATACGGCGATAGCTACAACAGCGTGCTTCAACGTGCAGGTATGACACCTGAGACTCGTAAAGCTCAAATCCGTACCAGCAAA
This sequence comes from uncultured Streptococcus sp., assembly GCA_963519935.1. GTDB lineage: Bacteria > Bacillota > Bacilli > Lactobacillales > Streptococcaceae > Streptococcus. The sequence goes on along the minus strand of CAUQPD010000015.1, from coordinate 4,133 downwards.
TTGGTTGAATTGGCAGTTAAAAAGGCTGCTGAAAGTGAGTTGACAGACGAAGCCTACCAAAAAGCTTTTGAGTCTTACACACCAGATGTAACAGCTCAAATCATCCGTTTGGATAATGAAGACAAGGCAAAAGAAGTACTTGAGAAAGCTAAAGCAGAAGGTGCGGATTTTGCTCAGTTGGCAAAAGACAACTCTAATGACGATAAAACAAAAGAAAATGGTGGAGAAATCACTTTTGACTCTGCTTCAACAGAACTTCCAGAACAAGTCAAGAAAGCAGCCTTTGCCTTGGATGTGAACGGGGTTTCTGATGTGATTACAGCTACTGGAACACAAGCCTACAGCAGTCAGTTCTACATCATCAAAGTAACGAAGAAAACAGAAAAATCTTCTAATATAGAGGATTACAAAGAAAAATTGAAGACCATCATCTTGACTCATAAACAAAATGATTCAGCCTTTGTTCAAGGAGTAATTGGTAAAGAATTGCAAGCAGCAAACATCAAGGTTAAAGACCAAGCCTTCCAAAACATCTTCACCCAATACATCGGTGGTGGTGACTCAAGTTCAAGCAGCAGCTCTTCATCTAACTAAGAAAGCAAAAAACAAATCTCAAAAGAGATTTGTTTTTTTTATACCTGATCCTAGAAAATGAGTAAAATTCGAAGGATTAAAGGATAAGAGTTTTTTTCTTTCTGAAAAAGTGGTATAATAGCAATCAAAACTAGAAAATAAAACGGAATTGGGAACAGAAGCGTCTGTTCCTATTAGAGTGGTGAAATATGAAAATTAGTAAAAGGCACCTACTAAACTATTCCATTTTGATTCCTTACTTCCTTTTATCGATTTTGGGGCTGATTGTAGTGTACTCAACAACGAGTGCAACCTTGATCGAAGAAGGAAAAAGTGCCTTTCAATTGGTGCGTAACCAGGGGATCTTCTGGATAGCTAGTTTGATTCTGATTGCCTTAATCTATAAATTAAAATTAGGTTTCCTAAGAAATGGACGTCTTATTTTTATCGTAATGATTGTGGAGATGGTTCTTTTAGCTCTGGCGCGACTGGTCGGAACACCTGTCAATGGAGCATACGGATGGATCTCTGTAGGACCTGTAACGATTCAGCCTGCGGAATACCTTAAGATTATCATCATCTGGTACCTGGCACATCGATTTTCAAAACAACAAGATGAGATTGCGGTTTATGACTTCCAGGTTTTGACACAGAATCAGTGGCTACCTCGAGCTTTTAATGACTGGCGTTTTGTTCTGCTGGTTCTGATTGGTAGCCTGGGAATTTTCCCAGACTTGGGAAATGCGACCATCTTGGTCTTGGTGGCGCTCATCATGTATACGGTTAGTGGAATCGCCTATCGTTGGTTCTCGACCATTCTGGCTCTCTTGGCAGGGAGCTCAATGTTAGTCTTGTCTGTCATTCGCTTTGTTGGGGTTGAAAAGTTCTCTCAAATTCCTGTATTTGGTTACGTTGCTAAACGTTTTAGTGCCTTCTTTAATCCCTTTAATGATTTGGCGGGGGCAGGACACCAGCTCGCAAATTCCTACTATGCCATGGTAAATGGAGGCTGGTTCGGACTGGGACTGGGAAATTCTATCGAGAAGCGTGGTTATCTGCCAGAAGCCCATACGGATTTCGTCTTTTCAATCGTTATAGAGGAGTTTGGATTCGTTGGAGCCAGTATGATTTTGGCTCTACTCTTCTTCTTGATTTTGCGAATCATCTTGGTTGGTATTCGAGCAAAGGATCCTTTTAACTCCATGGTTGCTATTGGTGTCGGAGGGATGATCCTTGTTCAGGTCTTTGTCAATATCGGTGGGATTTCAGGGTTGATTCCTTCTACAGGGGTAACCTTCCCCTTCCTTTCACAAGGTGGGAACAGTCTACTGGTATTATCCGTAGCCATCGCGCTTGTACTGAACATTGATGCCAGTGAAAAACGTGCCAAGCTTATCAGAGAATACGAGAATCAAACCGATGAAAGTCTGTAAGGATTGTATGGAAAGGAAAGTATATGTCTCTTCAAAAATTAGAAAACTATAGTAATAAAGCAGTCGTCCAAGAAGAAGTCTTGATTCTGACTGAGCTATTAGAAGATATCACAAAAAATATGCTGGCGCCAGAAACCTTTGAAAAGATTATCCAGTTGAAGGAATTATCAACTAGCGAGAATTATCAAGGGCTCAATGACCTAGTGACCAGTCTTTCGAATGAAGAAATGATTTACATTTCACGCTATTTCTCTATCCTTCCACTTTTGATTAATATCTCTGAGGATGTGGATTTGGCCTATGAAATCAATCACCAAAACAATGTGGACCAAGACTATCTAGGAAAACTATCTACAACGATTAAGATGGTAGCTGAAAAAGAAAATGCAGCTGAAATTTTAGAAAAGTTAAATGTCGTTCCTGTCTTGACCGCCCATCCAACGCAAGTACAACGCAAGAGTATGCTGGATTTGACCAACCATATCCATACGCTCTTGCGCAAGTACCGTGATGTCAAACTCGGCTTGATTAATAAAGAAAAATGGCACACAGATCTCCGTCGTTACATTGAAATTATCATGCAAACGGACATGATTCGTGAGAAGAAATTGAAAGTAACCAACGAAATCACCAACGTGATGGAGTACTACCAAAGTTCTTTCCTGAATGCTGTTCCACGTTTGACAGCTGAGTATAAAAAAATGGCAAAAGAACAAGGTATCGATCTCCAACATCCAAAACCGATTACCATGGGGATGTGGATCGGAGGAGACCGTGATGGAAATCCTTTCGTAACAGCGGAAACCCTCAATAAATCAGCCTTGACTCAGTGTGAAGTCATCATGAACTACTATGATGAAAAGATTTATAATCTTTATCGTGAATTTTCACTGTCAACCAGCATCGTGAATGTCAGCGACAAGGTTCGTGAGATGGCGCTGAAGTCACAAGATAACTCCATTTACCGTGAAAAAGAACTCTATCGTCGTGCTCTTTTTGACATTCAAGCTAAGATGCAGGCAACTAAGGCTTATCTCATTGAAGACAAGGAACTTCAGCCTAGATATGCCACTGCAGATGAATTTTATCAAGATTTGTTGGCCATTCGGGACTCTCTCCTTGAAAACAAAGGGGAATACCTGATTTCTGGAGAATTTGTCGAGTTGATGCAAGCTGTCGAAATTTTTGGTTTCTACCTTGCTTCTATTGATATGCGCCAGGATTCTAGTGTTCACGAAGCCTGTGTGGCTGAATTGCTAGCATCAGCTGGTATTAACGACCACTATAGCGATCTGTCTGAAGACGAAAAATGTGCCCTCCTCTTAAAAGAGTTGGAAGAAGATCCTCGTATCCTCTCAGCGACTCATGCTGAAAAGTCAGAACTGCTTGAAAAAGAACTCTCTATCTTTAAAGCTGCGCGCAAGTTGAAGGATAAACTGGGTGAAAACGTCATTCGTCAAACCATCATCTCTCATGCAACTAGCGTGTCTGATATGCTAGAACTAGCCATCATGCTCAAGGAAGTCGGCTTGGTAGATGCCCAAAAAGCGCGCGTTCAGATTGTTCCCCTCTTTGAAACGATCGAGGACTTGGATCACTCAGAAGAGACTATGAGAAGATATTTCTCTCTACCTTTGGCTAAAAAATGGATTGCTTCAAAAGACAACTACCAAGAAATCATGCTTGGCTACTCTGATAGTAACAAGGACGGTGGTTACCTGTCATCATGTTGGACTCTCTATAAAGCTCAACAACAACTGACTGCTATTGGGGATGAATTTGGCGTTAAGGTTACTTTCTTCCATGGCCGTGGTGGTACTGTGGGTCGTGGTGGTGGACCAACTTATGAAGCTATCACATCTCAACCACTCAAGTCTATCAAGGACCGTATCCGTCTGACTGAGCAAGGAGAAGTCATTGGAAATAAATACGGAAACAAAGACGCTGCTTATTACAACCTTGAGATGCTGGTTTCTGCAGCTATTAACCGCATGATTACCAAGAAGAAGAGTGATACCAATACGTCAAATCGTTACGAAGCTATCATGGATCAAGTAGTGGACCGTAGTTATGATATCTACCGTGATTTGGTCTTTGGAAATGAACATTTCTATGACTATTTCTTTG
>CAUQPD010000014.1:0-31446 GCA_963519935.1 uncultured Streptococcus sp. | reverse complement strand
TGCTGACATATCCAATGACTAAACCAATGATGACGGCAAAAACAGCAATCGCAAGTGTCATGATTTCCATGTTTTTACCTCATTAAATTTGTTTATCGAATGACATACATTCCTTAATATTCTATCATAAAAAAACAATTTTCACAAACCCAAATTGAAGAGTTTTGTGTGAATTTTAGACATATAAATTTCTGAATAGATTATCATATTTAACAAAACGTTCTAATGGAATATCATTGATTGTAATTTCCGTTTTTAACTTTGGAACAAGGCGATTCTTAATAAAATATTGATATTCTTCATTTGATTTCAAAGTATCTATATCCTCAATTTGATAATTATTTTTGGTATTATTATTCAAAATATCATAATAAATTTCAATTAAAACTTTTTCTAACTCATTCGGTTTATAAAACGAATTAATACTCTGATCGGATCTATCCCACACACCTAAATTTCTGAATTTTTTATTTGTTTTTCCAATTCTCCACAAATATTGTAGCAACTCAAGAAAATATTGTGCTTTTTTCTGAAAACTTATATTCTCATTTTTCTTCATATTCTGCTCAATATTCTGCTCAATCGAATCCTTTTCCATTTTTGTATCGAAATTGTCATAATGTTTGGGAAGTTTTAGAATCATTTCAAAATAAAGATAGTAATCTTTAGGTTCTAGAGCAAAAGATTTTAAAAGCGACTTTAAGATATTCTCAGTCATTCCCCATCCATTTATACAATCCAAAATATAAATTATCATTTTATCATCTTCGGTTATCATGGATATTTCCTCTAAACTTTTTTGAAATGTTCTCAAGCTTAATTTCTCTACTTTTTTTCTTTTATTCTTATCTTGTACAAGTCTCTCATCAATATCTACATAATAAATTTTATAAATTAGTGATAAAATTTTCCCAAGGTCATCATCTCTCAAATTACTCTTTTTCAAAATGTTATCAATAACTTCTTCTGTAGATACCATTCGATTATGATTCAGCTTAAATTTATTATCAATTAGATTTTTCTTTGTTGATTTTATTTCCTCACTATTTAAAATTACAATAATTTTAAATCTTTTATTCTCAGAAAGATAGTCAATATAACCCAATAAATCATTATAATCTGAAGGGTTATCTGATGTTTCTGCATATGAGACCCGTTCGAAATCATCAAAAATAATGATAGAATCTTGCTTCATCAAATCCGTTCCAACTGTTTTAAAGAACCATTTAAAAACTCCTCCAACAAGTGGAATAAAGTCCAAATTTCCGAGTATGGATTGTTTTTCTATTTCATTAATCAATATTTTCTCGGCTTGCTCTCTTGTTTTTATCCCAAAGCAGGAAATATAGTAGATTTCTTTCTTTTTGTAAATTTGATTTTCAAAAAACGTCTTTATAAAAAATGTTTTCCCACTCCCCCAAGAACCATCCAGCCAGAAGACATTATGAATAGAGTCTGGACTATTTAAAAACTCCACCAAATGAGTTTGATAAGGATAGTCATCCAAGTCATATTCTGGAAATAGCTCAGGGTCCAGTTTCTTATAACTAACTTTTTTAAAAATTATGTCTAAAAACCAAAATAGTATTGTTGGCATAGTCAATGCTAACAATAGTATTACACGATTCTCATACAAAATTGAAATAGTATCTTTTAAAAAATTATAATTAGATACAAATTTATAAATAGGTAAAGCAAAGCGTTTAAATTGTTCAATCTCAAGTGCAAGATACAGTACCCATATACTAGCTATAAATATTTTGTACCATTCAATAACTCTAACATTACTACTCCATGATGGCCTTTTCAATAAATATTTCAATAGTTTGAAATTCAGAAAAAAATTAAAAATCCTCGTCATTGTATTTTTCATATATACCCCTTTTAATCTATATCATCATGATTATACCACAAAATAAGAGTTATAAAGCGGATTCAAGAGACAAGAATCTAATTATTATACTAAAATTTTTCACTGATTTTCTAACTTAGGAAATCTATCATTTTCCAAAAAACTTTATCTTTAATTTATTAGCTAAAATTTCTAAAATAAAAAGCCTACCTTTCAGTAGACTTAGTAGTGATCTTTGAAGGACAAGAAAGCCACGCTATCTCCATCCATCATATAAATCAAGCGATTTTCTGCATCAATGCGCCGTGACCAAGCTCCTTGATAGTCATACTTGAGTGGTTCAGGTTTCCCCATTCCTACAAAAGGATCGCGTTGAATATCCTTGATTAATTTATTGATTCTTTTTAATGTCTTCTTATCTTGGTTTTGCCAATAGCAATAATCCGCCCAGGCATCTTCTGTAAATTTGAGCAGCATTTCTCACTCCTCAATCACATGTACCTGAGTGCCTCCAGCACGAACTTGAGCCATTCCTCGCAAGACCTTGTCAGAAAGTTCCTTATTTTGAGCGATTCTCAGGGTTTCCTGAATACTATCCCACTCGCTCTTTGAAAGGACTACAATATCCTCATCTGGATTTTTATTGACCACCGTTAAAGGCTCAAATTCATCATTTACCTTCTTCATGTAGTCTTTTAAATGATTTCGGAATGTTGAGTAAAGAACTGCTTCCATAACCATACCTCATTTTACCTCTTTTCCACTATTATACACAAAAAGAAAGAAATTGTCAGGAACTTGTACAAGATTTTTCTTTTCTATCTATTTATTCGAAAATCTTCTAAAAAAGCCTACCTTTCAGTAGACTTAGTTTGATTCTATTCTAATGGGCACTCTGCCAAAATTCTGTTCTGCTATACTTGGGTGTCCTAGTTGGTAAATCTGGTCTGCCTTTTGGGTCATGGTATCCCAAGGTTCTTTGCCAATTCGACTGACTAGATGGACCTGCTCTTTCAGTGACTTGAGATGCTGTCTGCCTTTTTCGGTAAAGCCAAGGACATGGATACCTTCTGGCAAGTCACTTTCTCTAGCTTGCACCAAGATATAAGTCAAGAGGCGACGTACACGCGCCTTGGTATAACGCTTGGTCGCAACCGCCTCGACCAATTCGTCAACAGACTGAGCCCTCTTGATAGCTTCCTTGATGCGCACCGCCATTTCTTGATTGACCTGATAGATGGTCGTTAGGTCTGGGTTTGACAAGATTTGATAGCGGAGCAAGGGAAAATAGTCATCCCAACTCACCCTACACGCCAACTCAAAGAGGGCAACAGAAGGCATAAAGCGTTCTAAGAAATCTTGGTCTGATTGATGCTGACGGAGGGCTGTTGCCGAGGCAAAGTCCACTTCCTTGTCCACAGAATGATAACCAGCCCCCTGACGCTGAATCGGATGGAGTTTGATTCTACGTCCCGCAACCGCCTTGGCATAGGCCAAAGCTAGAACATGATTGGGTGTATTGCCTGAAAAATCAAGACCTGCAAATTCCTTCCACATGACTTGGGTTTTCTGGGGATAAGATAGTGAATCAGGCAGATTGTCCACAAATTTCTCCATTTCTCTACCTTGCTCTGTGTATAAGTCAGATATCTTTTGATAATCCAGAACTTCCTCTGTCCCGAAAGCTAGAGTATCAATGCCCAAGCGAGCCAAGATATCCACAGCTCCTTGACCGAAGAAATCAGCTGCCTGAACACTGACTAAAAAGGGCAATTCCACTACCAGATCCGCTCCATTTTCCAGCGCCATCTGGGCCCGTGTCCACTTGTCCACGATAGCAGGCTCTCCACGCTGCATGAAATTTCCAGACATGGCAACGATTTTCAGTCCCTCCGCCTGATCCAGCAGGTATTTATGTCCATTATGAAAAGGATTAAACTCCGCAATAATACCTGTGATGGTCATGATGTTCTCCTACTTCTGTGCGACAAAAAACCAACGTCTACTGGTCTCAGTCGGCTCCTTGTCCTCAAAGTCCGCATAGAGTTTGAAGGACTTGAAACCAGCCTGTTCCAGCAAAATATCATAGGTCAAGACCTCATAGGTCCGCTCCTCATGCACCTCATCGTGGCGACTAAAGGACCCATCCTCTTCCTTGATAAAGAAAGTCAACTCATGAACGATAGAGTGAGGCGCTGCATCCTCGTAGGTATCCCAGAGCATGGCAAAATCTTCTGCATTTTCATGGTAAGAATAGCCTGGAAAAACTTCATCTGTCTGGTAGGTCGAATGGACATCAAAGATAAATACACCATCTTCGTTAAGGGCATTATAGACTTCTTTAAAGACGTCCCCTACTTCCACCTCATCCTGCATGTAGCAGATCGAGTCCGAATAACAAGTTACAAAGTCATATTCACCCGTCTTGGATAAATCCAACATATTGCCTTCAATAAAATCAATCTTTTGCTTGGCTGAAGCAGCTCTCTTCTCCGCAATCTTCAGCATATCTGCGCTCAAGTCCAGTCCAGTCACTTCAAAACCAGCCTGAGAAAAGCGAACGGACTGGATGCCTGTCCCACAAGCAAGCTCCAAAAGCGTCTTTCTCTCCTTGGTCTTTGGCAAATGACGGAGGGAAAAATCCGTCCATTTGTCGTATAAACTATCATCCATCACAGCATCATAAACAGCCGCAAAGGTTTCGTAAGTCGCCATAATCAAGATACAAAGAGCGTTTAAAACAAAGAGAAAATAGGTATCTTTCTGCTGTATCATCAGATACAAAGGAAGTTACTCTTTTTCTCGCAGCTTTTATCTCGTGTTCAGTTCTGAAATGAACAAAACACGACGCCCTCACCTTTCCATAAATTTCTTTTAAAATAAGCAAAGAAACCCAGTTGACTACAACTGAGTTCAATTGTAACGCTATAGTCTTTTCGTTTGCTTTTAGTACTAGGCAACGAATTGCAGGCATAACTACAGTTAGGCAAAATGAGTTAACACCGTAATAAAAGATAAAGGAAAAGACTATAAAGTTTCAGATAAATCTACTGAGCTCGCCTCATGCCATAGTTTTTCTAAGTTATAGTGGGCACGCATTTCTTCTGAGAAGATATGCACGACGACCCCTCCGAGGTCTAGCAAGACCCAGCCTCCAGCTGCATCACCTTCGACACGGCTGCCTTTAACACCAGCTTCGGCTACTTTTTCACGGATATTATAAGCGATTGCGTCCAACTGACGGCTATTCATCGAGCTAGTGATAACAAAGTAGTCTGTCACACTGGTCAAATCTTGTACATCAAGTGCAAGGATATCCTCCGCACGTTTCTCATCAGCCGCTTTCACGACTAGTTCTAGTAATTCTTTTTCGTTCATTTAGTCCTCTTTCTAGAAAATATGTTTGTAATCTAGGACATCTGCAAAGCGCCCCTCCCAAATGCCCTCATAAAATTCATTTATCGTTTCTGCTGGAATGTCTTTCCCATCAAATGTTGTGCAAGTTCCTTCTGGAATAATAAGCTGATAACCATATTCAAAGGCAACCTTGACAGAGGTATCCACACAATATTCTGTCTGCATACCACATAAAACTAATTTTTCAATCCCCTGTTTATCCAAGTATTCTTTTAAACCAGTTTCTTTGAAAATACTGTTATACTTCTTCTGAAAGACCTTTTCATTAGGTTTTCGATTTAAAAGCCCAGATAACTGCCAATCTTCTGATGTTTGAGCTTCAGAATCCTCAATGTGTTGAACATAAATAATTTCGATATTCTTGCTTCTAGCCTGGTTTTGTAAATAAGAAATTTTTTCCAATAGACTATTTGTCTGAAAACCGGTTTCCACTAAAATATTCTGAACATCAATGATTATAAAAGCCGTCTTCATTTAGTCCTCTTTCAAATAGTGCACAAAGGCGTTATAGGTTTCAAGGGTTTGGGGATAGATGGGGAATCCCTGATGAGCTAGATGCTCCACGGTACGAGCTGTTTCGTAGGCCACTGCCTTATTGAGCGATAGCTCAGCAATTTCACGCGCCACATCCACTCCTGGAAAGGCACGATTGTGCTCGATATAGTCTGCGACGTAGACAACTTTATCCAGGTCGCTCATCTGACCAGCACCGACTGTATGGATTTCAATAGCTCGCAGGATTTCTGGATCATGCAAATCCAAGTCTTCCTGAATCTTGTAAATTCCAACCATCCCATGCCAGACATTATTGCCCCAGTTTTTAAGATCAGAGTCAAGTTGATAACGATCTATCAAGTCTAAAAATTCTTGATCTGATAGCTTTTTAGCATAGTCATGAAGGAGACCTGCCAAACCAGCTTTTTCAACATCCACACCAAAACGCTGTGCCAATTCTATGGCTGCACGCTCTACACCCAAACAATGGGTTAGACGTTTTTCAGGTAGGAGCTCTGCCATTTTTTCCAACAATTCTTCACGCGAACAGTTGATATAGTCTTGGTAAGTCATCAGTAGAGCCCCTCCTTCTCGATGTAGTCTAGCACTGGCTGTGGTAGGAGAAAGTTAGGTTTCCGACCTTGGGCAAGGAAGTCACGTACCATGCTGGACGAGATGTCCATGAGAGGCACATCCACCCAGATAACTGGATAGGAAGTCCCTGCCTTGTAGCGTGGGCGCTGAACTCCAACAAACTGAACCATGTCGACCAGCTCATCAATTCGGTACCATTTAGGCAGATAGTCCACCATATCAGCCCCGATAATGAAGTAATAATCCGTATCTGGATGTTGCTCTGTCAAAATCTTCATAGTGTCGTAGGTGTAAGAAATGCCCTTGCGCTCCAGCTCAATAGTTTCAATGGCTAAGCCTTCAATCCCCTCAATCGCCAATTCAAGCATCTTGAGCCGATGGTGCTCGGGGATGGTTTCCTTTTTATCCACATGAGGTGGTTGGTATTCGGGCATAAGCAGGACCTGGTCCAGTCCTAACTGTTGTCGTACTTGGTCCGCCACAACAAGATGGGCATTGTGAACAGGGTTAAAATTCCCCCCTAAAATCCCGACTTGTTTGCGTTTTTTCTCCTTGATTTCTGGCTCCAACTCTACCTTGGTAAAGGGAGTCAATAATTCGATTGCCATAGGCTCGTCTTCCTTTAATTCTCTGTAAAAACAGTTGTTTGGAGTAGGTTTTTAGATTTCTTTGACTTTCTTGGAAATCTTGCGATTTTCTTTCTTGCTGGATTGTTTAAACAAAATCAAGATGCGTCCGATTTTTTGGACCGTATCCACACCGATTTCTTCTTCCAAGATTTCAGCTACTTCGTGGATGTTTTCATCTGTGTTTTGCAAGAGAGTAACCTTGATCAATTCACGGGCGTCAAGAGCTTGACGGACGCTGGTCTTGATTTGGTCGTTGAGACCATTTTTTCCGATTTGGATGATGGGTTTGAGGGTGTGTGCCTGGCTGTTGAGGAAGGCACGTTGTTTTGATGTTAATGACATAATTTCTTTAAAAGAGTTTCTTTTTATACTTTTCTAAAGTGGTTACGGACGTCAGCAAAGTCCTTCGGACTTTCATGACTAAAATTTGAGCCTAAGGTCTCAAATTTTCCGCAGTTGGTACAACTCCTTGTACCAACTGACACCACGGCGAAAAGTATTCGTTATGGGCTCGCAAAGCTCGCCCGAATCCAGACAACTCTTTCCTTTCTGTGTTTAAATAATTGCTTTTCGTGTGACGACGGCGACGCCTTCTGGTGCCCAGACGGCGACTTTGGCGTTGCCTGTTACGCGGATCCAACCTAGGCCTGAAATGACTAGGTCTGTCTTGTCCTTGATGGTAAAGACATGTTGGACTAGTTTTGGAAAATCTTCTTTTTCTTTGCTATTTGGTGGTGTCAGAAGAGTTCCCAGGTGCTTGTCGTAGAAAGCACTAGCGCCTTCTAGCTTGGTACGGTGAAGTTTGAGTTCATTGTCAAAGAAAGCAGTAAATCCTTGCTTCTCACCTGCTATAAAGTCAAAGCGTCCAAGACCACCTAAAAACAGGGTTTGTTCAGGGTTAAGCTGATAGGTTTTGGGCTTGATTTCCTTTTTAGGACTGACATACTTGAGATTTTTAGCTGTCAAGTAGTGGGCCATTTGGTGGCGGTGGATGATTCCCGGCGTATCGTAGATATAAGATCCGTCGTCAAGCGGAATCTCAATCTTGTCCAAGGTTGTCCCTGGAAAGCGCGAAGTCGTGATGACATTCTGGTCACCCGTTATTTCTTGAATAATGGCATTGATGAGGGTTGATTTTCCAACGTTAGTCACACCGACCACATAGACATCGCGTCCCTTACGATACTGCTCGATTTTATCAATGACTTCCTTAATAGCATGTTTGTTTTGGGCTGAAGTCAGGACGACATCCACTGGACGAAGTCCTTCTTCGTGGGCGCGCTCCATCAGCCACTGGCTAATCTTGCCCGGTTTAACAGACTTGGGCAGGATATCTTTCTTATTTCCAACCAAGAGAACATCATTGCCCGATACAAAGCGTGGCAAGCCTGGGATGACAGAACCATTAAAGTCAAAGATATCAATGACATTGACCACCAAGGCGTCACTGTCTCCCACCTCGTGCAAGAGTTTGAGGAAATCATCGTCCGTCAACTGGACATCTGTGATTTCATTGTAATGACGGAGACGGAAACAGCGTTGGCAATAGACTTCTCCTGTCTCCAATCCTTTTTCAAGTGCCGACTGGGGAGTAAATCCAAGACCAGCCTTGTCTGTCGTCTGAATGGTTGCTCCACAACCAATACAGAGAATTTCTTCCATAGTTAGATTCCTTTTTTATATGTAATCGGTCCGTACTTTTCAGTGATTTTTCGCATGACACGGCGCTCGCGAACTCGGTTAATCTGCGTCTTGATAGAGTCATGTTGGACTAAGGGCTTGACCAAGATCGAGCGAATGCCTGCACGGTGGGCTGCCCGAATATCCGTCATGAGCTGGTCGCCGACCATGACCACTTCATTTTTCTCATAGTGGAATTCCTTCATGGCACGGTCAATCCCAAATGTGAAGGGTTTAAGAGCCCAATAAACGTAATCAATTCCAAATTTCTCAACTGCGCGTTGAACCCGTTTTTTGGTATTATTTGAGACCACGATGATGCGAATACCTGCATCCCGAAGATCATGTAGCCATTGCTTCATCTCTGGCGTCCCATCAGGGTTATTCCAAGCAATGAGGGTATTGTCCAAATCAACCAAAACAGCCTTGATCCCCTGCGCTTGCAGGCTTGGGACTGTCAGATCATAGACTGCTTCCACAGCAAAATCTGGCATATAGTTTTCAATCGCCATTCTGGCTCCTTTTCTTAACTTTTTTTCGCAATTTTTCTCAAAATCAATGACAAGACCAGCCATAAGACCGCACTAGCCAAGCTGATGTAGACCCAAGCATAGGGCTCGTCTGTGAAGGGGAGGGGAACATTCATCCCGAAAAAGCCCGTCACTACTGCCAAAACTGCTAGTAAAACTGAAATAATGGTCAAGGTTGTCAAGTTATCATTCAGGTTATTATTCAAAATGTTGTTGTAAGAGGCTGAGAGTTGTTGCAAAACTTGAGAAATCAAATCGGTCATCGAAACCAGCTGATGAGCCTCAATCATGGCATCATCAAACTGTTCTCTCTCAACTTCGTTAAATCTGCGATAAAGGGCATGTCCTTGGATATGCTCTAGTAACATGCGATTTTGCTTGGCAGCCGCTGTCAGATAGACCATACCAGTCTCCAAGTCGGAAAGGGCAAAGAGGTTTTTCTTGGTCGTTCGCTGACGCAAGAGGCCATTGACCTCATCCTTACTCTTATCCATCTGCTCGATGACAGGATAGTAGGCATTGCTGATGATTTCCAGACTAGCAAAGAGAAATTTGTAAATAGAAAGCATATCATGACTCTCTAAATAACGTGTCATCTGTTCAATCACATAGGCATTTTTCTTATTGCTAATCGTAATCAAGCGATGATGTTCCACGATAAAGGTCATGGGAAAGGCTTCATAGTATTCCTTGTCCTTTTTCAAATCCAATACATTGTAGATAAAGGTGACGGTTCCACTTTCGCGGTGGTAGTCCATGTGGGCACGCTCATTTCTATCCAGAGCATACTCGATGGTTTCCTTGTCCAATCCATAGATTTCAGAGAGATCTTCTAGTTTTTTCAATTTTCCCAAATCTAGGTTAATCCAAGTGCATCCATTGCCCAACTGCTTTTCTACAAACATATTTTCTCCTTTACCAAACTCTTTCTATTGTACCACAAATCTGCCAAAATAGCAGAGCTACTCTGTGCGGGAAAAGTTGCTGACAACAGTGATATTTCGGTTAGGAACAAAGTGAAGAGCTTGATCGTCACCTCGCAGTTGGGTCGTACGAATCCCTACGCTAACGACCTTTCCAGAAACGGTAATCGGTCCATTTGTGAGAACCACTTCATCACCCACATCAAGCTGGCGTTCAAAAAGGATGAAAAAGCCATTGATGACATCGGATAGAAAGCCTTGCGCCCCCATCCCAATGGCCACCCCAGCAATCCCTGCACCAGCAAGGAGACTAGAAACCGGCAAACCTAAAATAGACAGGATGCAGTAGATTAAAAAGAAATAAAGAATGTAGTTAAAGACATTCTCCAGCAAACGCGAAATAGTCTTTTGTCTTCCTGCATCTCGATTTGAAAATTTAAGCGAGGGCTTGACAATCTTTCGTACAGTCGCATGAAGCATCTTTTTAGCTATATAAAATAGTAAAAACAAAATCAAAAGAGAAATCACCTTGGTCAAGAGATTCTCTAACATGGTTGTTAAATCAAGTTTATCAAAATAGCGTTGAAAAAAATCTTGCATATAAAACTCCTTTTTCCTATTATACCATAAAATCGTCCTTCTCTTTTCTTTCATAATTATTCAATTATCGGCCCTTTTTTCAAAATATCACTTGCCTCTATAGCATATTTATACTATAATTATAAACAATACATTTGAAGGAGACTGCTATGAAACGAATCATTAGAGCCTGGACCAAGGCAAGCCTCATCAAACGAATCCTTATTGGAATGATTTTTGGAGCGACATTGGGGATGCTCTTTCCAAACCTTACAGGAATTGGTCTGCTTGGAGATCTCTTTGTAGGCGGACTGAAAGCCATCGCTCCTATTCTAGTTTTTGCTCTTGTTGCCAATGCTCTTTCCCAGCACCAAAAGGGACAAAACACCAATATGAAGACGGTTATTTTCCTATACTTGCTCGGAACCTTTGCTGCTGCATTGATGGCCGTTCTAGCTAGTTTCTTACTGCCTGTTCAAATCACCCTGACCAGTGCAAATACTGAAGTTGCTGCTCCTGACGGCATCGGTCAAGTCCTCAGCAACCTCTTGCTCAAACTGGTGGACAATCCCTTGAATGCCATTGTTGAAGCCAATTATATCGGAATTCTCTCTTGGGCAGTCGTCTTTGGTCTGGCTATGAGAGAGGCAAGTAAACATAGTAAAGAATTGCTGAAAACCATGGCGGATGTCACCTCTAAAATCGTGGAATGGATTATCAATCTAGCTCCCTTTGGAATTTTAGGTTTGGTGTTTAAGACCATCTCAGACAAGGGCATTGCCAGTCTGGCAAACTACGGTGTCCTCCTAGGACTTTTGATTGCTACCATGGCCTTTGTAGCTCTCATCGTCAACCCACTCATCGCCTTTCTCTTTATGAGGAAAAATCCCTATCCCCTTGTTTTGAAATGCCTACGTGTCAGTGGTATTACAGCTTTTTTCACTCGTAGCTCTGCCGCCAATATTCCTGTCAATATGAAACTCTGCCAAGACTTGGGACTGAATCCTGACACCTACTCTGTCTCTATCCCGCTTGGTTCAACCATCAATATGGCTGGCGCTGCCGTTACCATTAACATCCTGACCCTGGCTGCTGTCAACACACTCGGAATCTCGGTAGACTTTGGGACAGCATTTGTGCTCAGTGTCGTAGCTGCCATTTCTGCCTGTGGGGCCTCTGGGATCGCTGGGGGATCCCTTCTCCTCATTCCTGTCGCTTGTAGCCTCTTTGGGATTTCCAACGACTTGGCTATGCAGGTTGTCGGAGTCGGTTTTGTGATTGGGGTCGTGCAAGACTCCTGCGAAACAGCCCTGAACTCTTCAACAGATGTCCTCTTTACAGCGGTTGCCGAGTATGCTACAAACCGAAAACTTCGTCTCTAGTCTCTGATTCCTCGTTAAACACTTGACTCTATTAGTTTAGGAAATTTTCATGTCCCTCACTCAACGTACAACAAAACTGATCTTAGCGACCTGTCTCGCTTGTTTTCTCGCTTATTTTTTAGATTTATCATCAGCAGTTTCAGCTGGAATTATCGCCCTCTTAAGCCTCTCCGACACGCGCAGAAGCACGCTGAAATTAGCACGTAACCGCCTCTTTTCTATGCTCCTAGCGCTCGCTATCGGTGTTCTAGCCTTTCAGCTGACGGGCTTTCACATTTGGAGTCTGGGCCTCTATCTGGCTCTCTATGTCCCTCTTTCTTACAAAATGGGCTGGGAAATCGGCATCACCCCTAGCAGTGTCTTGGTCGGTCATCTCTTGGTACAGGAATCTACTTCTCCAGCTCTCTTGCTCAATGAAGTGCTCCTCTTTCTCATCGGGACAAGCTTTGCTCTATTGGTCAACCTTTATATGCCCTCTCGTGAGAAAGCCATCCAAAGCTACCACCTTCAGGTCGAGGAAAAGTTAAAAGACATCCTGCTTCGCTTTAAATACTATCTGTCAAGAGGAGACGGGCGCAATCAAGCCCAACTCGTTGACCAATTAGACAACCTCCTCGATGAAGCCCTCAAACTGGTCTACCTGGATCACTCGGACCACCTCTTTCACCAGACGGACTATCACATCCACTACTTTGAGATGAGACAGCGACAAAGTCGTATCCTGCGAAATATGGCCCAGCAGATCAATACCTGTCATTTGGCCGCAAGTGAGAGTTTGATCTTGGCCCAGCTCTTTTCAAAGATTGCTGCCCAGCTAAGCCAGACCAATCCTGCTCATGACCTACTTGATGACATCGAACGCTATCTGCAAGTCTTCCGCAATCGGAGTCTCCCTAAAACACGTGAGGAGTTTGAAACCCGTGCCACCCTCCTGCAACTACTACGCGAAGCCGAAACCTTTATCCAGGTCAAGGTCGATTTTTACCAGAAATATGGAAACTAGAACGCAAAGAACCTCAGAGGACTTCCTCTGAGGTTCTTGTGTTTTGTATTTGGAAGGGAAGTTCTTCCTCTCGTACTATTCTCAATAAAGAAATAGCAACTCCTAGTCGTCCATCACACCACCTGTCAGCTGGTACATGAGGTAAATGTGTTCCAAGACTTTTACCTTATCCATGTGGTCTACATCTTTAAAGCCACCTAATGCTAGAAGTGGAACGAAACCAAAACATTGGTTATAAGACAAGGGACCATGTTTTAACACAGCCTGTCTATATAAATCCAGTTCAAATTTTTTTGTAATATATTCGTTATCTAAAAATCGAATAAATAAATCCATACCCTTACAAATAATATCCAAATCCTGAATATTATATTGGACAATTCCCACGTAGGCATTTTCTTCCCAAGTAATAATATCTCCAAATGCTGTTACAAACATAGGAAAAGCGACATCTCCTCTGAAATAACTATCTTGGAGAAGTTCAAGATAATCCTCTGGATTAATCACCTTCAAATAACCATCTAAAAAGGTTCCCAGACCATCCTCCTGCCAAATTTGAACCAACTCAGCTGGAACTTGATTTTTATATTTTTCAATAACATCTTTGGGCATATCTGCCACTTTTATAAAGTTTACTAACATTTTATCCTCTTTCCTGATTTTAGAAATTGTGAATCTAAGCCCTCCAATTACTCCGTAAAATTGTAGATCGATTCATTTCACTCTTCTAATTATTTGTACCGTACAGTCGCTACAAATTCTGTGTTACTTGTTTGTGGAACATTGCTATCAAACTGATAATTATATATCAAAATCAACGTATTATTGGGTGCGATATTGGCTTTTATGCCTTTTTGCTCTAAATTCTTTACAATAATGTTGTCATAGGATGCGCCCTTTAGCATGTCAAACAAATTTGTAAAGCTGGTTTCAAAAACTTCTTTTTCAATTAGATAATCATCAATATCATCAATATCAATGTTATATTGATGATAAAACATTGAAGGAATCGCCTCTCCTTCATCATCATATTTCAAAGTTATAAACTCATCTAATTCTAATTTAGTATCAAAGTTGCCAATCCAAATTGACACTGTGTTTTCTGTTTCCATGATTATACTTTCTATTTGCCATTATGCTCCTGCTGGAAGGCTTCCATTGCCTTGAACTGTTCTAGCTCTTTTTCGTTGTCAGGTTGCTGGCCCAAGTATTTATATTGAAAAAAAGAAGTTCTAGCACTTGGTCCAAAACCACTTTCGAGCCATGGTGCATAGTCGAAGTCCAAAGAGGCTTTATTGTTTTCATCCACCTTAATTGTAAAGGCAGACCACTCTGCGAGACCGTTCTCGATGAATATCTTCTTCATCTCACCACCTAAATCAAATAATTCAAAAAATTCCTTATCAAAGTCGTCTTCAGAAATGTTAAATAAAGATGGAATATCCATGTAATAATGATATTCTCCTTTATATTTAAAGAAAATACACACCACCACTAAGCGTCTTATCTATTTCAAAATTGATATAAAGATCATCCCACTCTACTGGAATCATATCGTTGGTTTGATGCACGATTTCGATAATTTTTTCATTCATTAGTTCTTCCATTCTATCCTCCGATTTGCTTGGATCTTTTTTTCGTGTTTAGTATTCCTTATCTGTGAATGGAACTGCATCCTTACTGATAGGTCACTATCATAAAAATAAGGAGCAAGACAAACAGGGCTAGACTGAGCAAGAGGGTTACAATTTTTACCAAGCGGTTGTTCTGCCAGTAGCCTGGTTTTCCGATATTGCTAGTCGCATCCATGGAAAAGAGTTGGCTTTGGCGAGGTTGGATGAGAACCAGGACAATCAAGGCGACGGCTAGGATTATTCCTATAATCATCAAAACTTCCATCATTTCACCTCAAGATTCCTAATAATGTAAAGATCAGGGTAAGAAGGATGAGCATGCCGAGTAAAATGGAGAAAGTTTTACTGATCTTTTCTCCTCGGGTAGGCTTTTCTTTCTTAAGCGCTCCTTGCTTTAACTCTTCCATTCGTCCTTCGACATCCTTGTAAAATAAATCTTTTTTAGTCATGTCCTTCCCCTATTATCCTTTCCATCCTCTCTTGGTAAGTAGCCAAGTCCACATAGTTGGCATGACGACCTTGATGTCCAAGGGCTCGGCCCATCTTGTCAAGACTGCTGAGAGCTTCTTGAATCTTCGCAATCATGTCTCCAACAGCCTGCACATCAAAGAGGTGTTCTGGAGCTGTGTAAGATCTGTTATGAGCTGTTTGGTCAAAGGCTAGGATGAGCATGTTGTGCTCGAAGGCTTGACGGACAGCATCCAAAAGCTCGTTTCCGTAATTGATGTCTAGATAGAGATCCGACAGCTGGTAGAGTTCTCGAATCTTTTGCGGACTAGCGTTTTGATAGAGAACGACATTGGGATAGGAAAGCAAGGTCAGCAACTTAGACGACATTTCGGTCACTGCCGCGATTCGGAAGGTCACCATTGGCAAGGACTCAATCAGAGTTTCGATATGCTCGATCTGATCCGAGTTGGTAACGATCAGAGCATCTGCTCGAACGAAGTTTTCTCTTTTGAACTGATAATGATAACCTAGATGGAAAAACTTGTCATGATAGGTTGGATTGGTCAAGGCCAAGGCCTGTTCATAGGTAGCCTTATCTGGTATGAGGATCTGCTTGGCTCTCAGCTCCTCTTGCTCCAAGAGTAGCTGCATATTCCCAGGAAGACAATCATCTAGCGGTTCTTGCCAAACTAAGATATCCTGTCCAGTCTTGTCTGGATAATGGTATGAAACCAAGAAAGAGGTGGCGAGAGTGTTAAAGAGAAGATGGCGAGTGTCGATTCCCAAGTCTTGCAAAAAGAAAATTGTGAACTCCACTCGATTTTTAAAATGGCGCAGGGCTTGTCCGGGCAAGGTTAGGAGGATATCGCCTGTCACATGGTTTTCCAGGACAATTTCCTGTCCCTTCGCATCCTGATACTTGGTCAGGATAGCATGCCCTTCCATACAATAAGTGGTCCTGGCAAAACAGGCTCCGTATCGGTTATAATGGTCTGCTTGGTAGATGCGACCGGATAGGTCCTTCCAGTCGACTTGCTTGACCAGACGGGCCTGAGGAGCATCCACATAGTGAATCACGCCCCTCTCCCGAGAATCCTCTAAGATATGCGCCGACTGGTTATTACCCGCAATCTCCCAAAATTCAGGTACGGCTACTTGGTTGAAATAAAGAGCTTTTCCCAACTCGTAACCTAGATAGTAGGTAAAGGGAGAAAGAATCCCATCTGGGAGAAAGCCATCTGGCTCAATCACAACCGTGACATGAGACAGGCCAGCAGCTTCTAGACTTTCATGTAAATCTCGACTTTCCTGACCATATCGATCAAATAGTTGAATCATGCAGGACCTCCTCTATCGTTTTCTTCCACTTGTCCCTTACTTTATCTGTTAAAAATCCTCTAGCTAGCTCATAAGATGCTGTTCGCATAGCTGGCAAATGATTTTCCTGATAGAGCTGGCAGATCTTTTCTGCAAAGGATCTTTTAATCGCCGTTTCAACATGGTCATCCGAACTTGGGATCAAGTAACCATTTTGACCGTCCTGGATAAAGGTCTGGTTTCCATAAGGCACATCAAAACCAATCAGGGGCAAGCCTGAACCAACTGCCTCCATCAAGGTCAGACCAAAGCCTTCACTGGTTGAGGCTGTCAGATAGACCTCATACTGGGGATAAATCTGAGCTAGATCTGCATGCCCCTTGAGCTGGATATAGTTCTCCGCTTGGTGAGCCGTGATGATTTCCCTTAAAAGGGATTCCTCGCCCCCACTGCCATAAATGTCAAAGGTAAGCTCTGGAAGGACTTGATGCGCTTGGATAACCGCCTTGACGAGCCAGTCGATGTGTTTTTCCTTGGCCAAACGCGAAGCGGTAATGAGAGAAAAGGGCTTGCGTTCCCTAGCAGGTTCCGTCAGTTGATCAATGCTCCCAACTGGAATCGTGACGATTCGTGGACGATGCTGACTGTACTGGGCAAATTGACCTTCGAGAACTTCCTTCTGCCGATCCGTGGAAACGATAAAGCAATCGACCTTTTCCGCATTTGTAAACTGATACTCATAGTAGTTGTTCCAAAGGAGATAGTCTTCGTTACTAGCATTTTCACTATAGTGCTCTGCGTGAACGACAACTGCTAGATGGGCCTTTTGTGCTTCTTCAAAAACAGCCTGACCAATCCCTGTTTCCCTATCCAAGATGACCAAATCAGACTTGCTCAAGTTCAAACTTTGCATAAAATAGCGCATAAGGGCTGGCTTTCCGTACAGAATTCGGTCTTTAAATCGATAGACCTCTTCCTGTCCTTCAGTCAGCAAGATATCGTAAGCAGTGCTGCCATCTTCATTGAAAAAGGTTCGTTGATAGAGCCTAGCCACCTGGTCTTTGGGCGCGAAATACTCTGTACAGTAGCGTGTGTAGGAGAAATAATCCTTGCGAATCAAGTTCCCCCCAAATACATACTCTGCATGCTGTACTAGATTCTTAGCCGAGTCTACCAAGTAGCAGGTCACAAACTTATCCTCGTCAGAAAAGTAGACACGCAAGATCTTGCCATCCTGCTCCCTATGACTCTCAAGGCCACCAAAAGAGGCCAAGACCTCATCAACTGTAACACTGGTCGGTGCTAGCCTGATATCTGTAAAATGATTGTAAAGCCAGATTACCTGATCATCCGCAAAGCCGATATTGGCCGTTAAATGCTGGATATTGTCTGCTAGAATTAAGTCTGTAAAGATAAACTTAGATGCTAGGTCTAAACTTCTAAAAATCCCTGCTCGGTAGGCCTGGGCATACTCGACACCACTACTCGCCCAACCGATTCCTAGATTTATATTGTAAATTGTCATATGATCCTCTTTTTATGGAAAATGGGTGAGAATCTCACCTTTGGGCGTTACTTCCACAATCCCCATGAGAAGATTGCGTACCATATCTGTACGGATTTGTTGCTTCATGGTTTCAAAGCCAGCATAGGCCTCCTGATAGTACTCCACGATAGGGTTCTTTTGAGAAGCAGACTGGCTCCCGATTGCTAGACTGAGCTGTTGCAGGTAGTCGACTTGCTCAACCCAGTTGTCATCAATAGCCTTGAGCATGGATATTCTCAGAAAAGAATCATAGAGCTGGTGAGGTTGGAGAACTTCCTTTTTAGCTGCGATTTCCTTGGCTATTATTTTCTCTAGTAACTCCCGAATCTGATCTGCATCAGCTAAATCCAAATCAGCTGGTAATTTTCTCATCCCAAAGCTAATATTGGTCACGATGAAGTGAAAGAGTTCTTGGGGGCTGCTATAGGCTTTTTCTGAGATTTGTTTGGTATAGTCTGCCAGTATATCCTCAAGGATATGCTCTAAATCACGGCTCCCATCCAGCAAACGATCTCTTTCTTTGTAGACCATCTGACACTGGATATTGACGCTTTCTGCATACTCTAAGGTTTGTCTGCGTGCTGAGCGACTGGCACTATCACTAGCCTCTTGGGCTTTTCTGACGAGATTGCGGTACTTGCGAGCCTTGAGTAGGATAGGTTTGCTAATATCTTCCACTTGGTAGTCTTGATACAGGTCGTGAACCCAAGACGGTCCGAACTTTTTGATCACATCATCTTCAAGCGACACGAAAAATTGAGACATGCCTGGATCACCCTGGCGGCCAGAACGACCTCTGATTTGCAGGTCAATCCGTCGGCTCTCCATTCGCTCGGTACCAATCACAATCAAACCGCCCAATTCTGCGACTCCTGGACCGAGTTTGATATCTGTCCCGCGACCTGCCATAGAAGTCGCAACGGTCACTGCCCCCATCTGTCCAGACTCTGCGATGATCTGGGCTTCACGCGCCGCATGATTGGCATTAAGGACATTGTGGGAAATCCCCTCTCGCAAGAGCAAGGACGAGTAAAGCTGGGACATTTCAACAGATCCGACAAAAATCAAGAGTGGATTGCCTTTGGCGTGGTAAGTCTTGATAGCTTCGAGAGAAGCATACACTTTCTCAGGGAGTGTCACATAGAGATTGTCCGGATGGTCCATTCGTCTAAGTGGGCGATTGGTCGGGATACGAATGACGGCCATATTGTAGGTTTCGAAAAATTCTTTTTCTGCCACCTTTCCCGTTCCTGTCATACCTGAGATTTTGAGAAACATTTTAAAGAGACTTTGGTAGGTGATTGAAGCCATGGCTCTGGTTTCAGGAGAGAGCTTCACATGTTCCTTGGCTTCGATGGCTTGGTGGAGACCGCCTTGAAGTTTGGTCATTTCCATCAGGCGACCTGTTCCCTTGTCTAACAAGACCATCTCTTGCCCTCGAACCAGGTAGTCCTTGTCCTTGGTAAAGAGCGTATGGGCTCTGAGAGCATAGACTAGATGCCGAACATAACTGGCGTACTCTTCCTTGTAGAGATGATCAATTCCTAAGAAAGCTTCAACCGTCTGGGCCCCCTTTCGGGTCAACCAAACCTGCTCTTTTTCTTCCTTGTAGATGTAGTCTTCTCCTTCAACCAAGGTCGTCACTAGGGTATCAATCATCCCATAATAGTTAGACTGAACACGGGGAGAGCCTGCAATAATCAAGGGAGTTTGGGCACTATCGAGTAGAATGTCATCGATCTCATCAATGATGACATAGTTAAAGGGAGGTAGGAATTTCCCCTCACGAGTGGAGGCAAGATTGTCATTGAGATAGTCAAATCCCAGTACACTATTGGTCGTGTAGACGATGTCCGAGGTGTAGATCTTTCTTTTCTCTTCCGCAGTCAAGTCCTCTTTTGGGTCCTCTGAGAAGGGAAGACCGACAGTTAGACCTAAAAATTGGTAAACTGGGCCCATTTCGCTTGCATCCCGTCTAGCCAGATAGTCATTAGTCGTGACCAGCATGCTACCTTTTCTCGTTAGGGCATTGAGGTAGAGGGGCATGGTTGCAGTCAAGGTCTTGCCCTCACCCGTATTCATCTCAGCCACATTTCCTTGGTGGATCACAATGGCTCCCATGACTTGCACATCATAGGGAAAGAGACCCAAGACCCGTTTATCGGCCTCACGAACAAGGGCATAGGCTTCTACCAATAGCTCATCTAAGGTTTCTCCCTGGGCAAGGCGCTGGCGAAACTCCTCTGTCTTTGCAGCCATTTCCTCATCACTGAGAGCTGCCATCTCTTCTTTGAGGGCGTTGATTTGGCTTAAAAGCTTCTTGACCTTTCTCAGTTGTCTTTCCTGATACAAATGATTAAACACCAGCATCCTCCTCAATAGAAAACGAAACAAAGTCAAGAGCCTCAAAACCTGCACTAATCAAGGAAAGGCGGTAGGTGTAGGCCGCTTCAGGATAGGTGAAGCTAAAAGAAAATTGTCTTTCAATCTTCTCCTCGATGATTTCCTCATAACGGTTTAAAAAGGTCAGTTTGAGATAGAGGCCATTAGTCGGTTGAACCTGCATCTTCATAGAGAGACGGTAGGTATGATTTTTCTTAAGAAGAGGGAGGCTGGGCTGGCTTCTAGTAGCCTGGTAGTTGACACTGGAAAACCAGGTTTTAAGGGTTTCACCTGAAGCCAGCAAAGGATTTTTCAGGGTAACATGACCATCTGCATGATAGGTGATCTGGCTACCGTAAAGATAAGTGGCTCCCATCTCGCCCCACCTAATATCCTCTCTCTTGATGATAATCATGTCTCACCTCTTCCGTATTCTTCTAGTATCATCTTGTAAAAATGAATAAACCAGGCAACGTTTGTTCCTGTATCATCATTGTGTCGACCTGCTGTCCCTTTCGACAAAATCTTAGCTCCTGTCTGGCAAAGAGTCTCCACTAGCTGGTCATAGGCACCACTATCCATATCCTCGTCCTTCATGTAAGAAAGACCAAAGGTCGTCTGGGAAAAATCAGCTTGTTCAAATCGGGTCCAAAAACGTTGATCCAAGTCCTTCATGTCTTTCTGACTCACTCCTCCAGTCTGAAGGTGCAAGACATCAAAGCTAGTTGGAAAGACTCCTGGCGCCTCTAGTCGGCCCCGCTGTGCGATGGTTCCTAGATTGGTCAAGGGTTTTCCGACTACAATCCCCTTGGGTTCAAAGTAGGCTCCGTAGTAGAGGGCTGGGAAGGTTCCCATTGACAGCCCAGATAGGATCAAGTCACTTCTATCCAAGCCTAGATAGTCCAGATAGTGTTGGATGGTTGCTTGTATGCTGTCTTCCAACTCCCCAGTTCCTAGGTAAAAGGCTCCTCCTTCTAATCGAGGGTCCGAAAAGAGGAGAAAGGGGCATCTGAGATTCTTCATCATCCAGTAACCCTCAAAACCTTCCGCCGGACGGTAACCTGAGAAATAGACTGCTAGAGGAGGCTTGAAATCCCCCGGGTGAAAGAAATAGTTGATTTCCTCGCGTTTTTTGTCATGTAGGATATTGCCTCCGAGAACAAACTTTCCAAACTGTTTCCGGCTCCAGCGTTGGTGGAGATTGCCGATGTTGACCTTTCCCTGACCACGCGCTTCAAGAGAAATGCTAAGATAAGCATCATAGTCTTGCTCCACTATGATTGCTGAGGCAAAGTCTGCTTCCTCAAAGAGAATGTCCTGTCTAATCTCTGAAACGGATCCTGCTGGGATTTTTCGCAAACGCAAGCGCAAGTCCACTGGTCCACTCTTTTCATATTCGAGCCAGAGTTCGATTGGCGAATGGGCTTGGACAGACTGATTATAGGCCCAAGAAGCTAGCTGGGTATAGGTCTTGCCAAAGTCTCCTTCCAGCTCCAGATATTCAAATCCTTGATAGGAGATAGAGCCTTGGAAACTCGGGTGAATCCGTATCGTAGCTGGACTCAGCTTGTCTCCATAACCACCTTCAAAGAGGGAGGTGGAAAGGTCTCGAACAAAGCCCTGTCGGTCTGACAGATCCATTGCTTGCATACAGTGCTGTTTGATGAGGTTCTGAATGTTTTTATCCTGACTTGCAAACTGTTCTGGATAGAAAACCGTATAGGGTTCCAAGCTAGATGCAAAAGGCAACAAATCTACTAGATAAGCCCCATCCGTGAGAATGACAGCATGAAAGTGATCCAAATTTTTCTCATCCATGATTTTCTGGATGGCAGACGGTGTGTTGGGAGGAACATGATACCAGTCAAGTTGGGCTGGTAGGGCAAGGGTATCTCGCCAATCCTCTGGACCGATTTGCAAGATCTTATATTTCTTTTCCATGAGTCACCTCCTCCAACCACTTTTCTAGCTTGATCAGGAATTGCTCCCCAGTGTGTTCCTTTATCTTTTCGATGGAATGGATCAGAGCATCATTCCACACCTGCAGGCTATCGAGATAGTAATGGGCAGCTTGAGCAAAATCGGCAGTATTTTCCAACAGATAGCCATTCTTCTGATGGCTGACATACTCTGTTTTGACCCTATTGATTTGAGGGATACCAGCACTAATCCCCGCGATCTGAGTATAAAGAAGAGGCTGACTGTTCAAATCGACAATCAAACGAACAAATTCCAGCTGCTTGATTAACTCCGATTCATCCCTCATATTGACAAACGAATAGCGCTTGCTCTGATGGCGATTGTCCTCAAGTGGATTTTCAGCTCCTTGATAATCAACTTCCTTCTCCAGTTCCTGGTCTTGAAACTGCTCTGCAATCATCTCAGAAACACGTGTTTCCAGCCGCTTCATTTCTTCTTGACTAGCAGCAAAGGCTCCAAAGACCAGCTCTGTATCCTTGTTTTCAGAAAGGAAACGCAAGACCTGATAGAGAGCCTGGTCCTCTATCCCCTGCTCAAAGTCCAGTTGATAGTAGAGAAGCGACTCCTTCCGAGTCTGACTCTTTCCCAGCTCCAAGCGCGTATCAAAAGGCGATAAATGACGAAACTTCATTGCTTGTTCTGAAAAGGCAGACTGAGCCAAGCGCAGGGTATCCTCCCTGTCAACCAGAACAAGGTCCACCTTATCCAGCAGACCTGCCAGTTGTGGTAATTGCTCTTGGGGATTTCGTCCGATAAAAAGGCTGAGAACCTTGGTGCTTTGGCGAGGCAATCGATCTAAAAGGAAAGTATTATGCTGGTCACACGCAGGCAGAAAATAGGTCGTTCCTTCCTCGGGAAGGTGAGCTATTTTCTTCTCAAAAAACTCCGCAATCAATTCTCCCATATCTCGGTAGGCCTCTTTTTGGAAGCGAAAAGCAAAGATAGGATTGACCTCGATACGGCCCCCATCTTGCAAGTACTCTCTAAACTGCCACAGTCCCTTGGGATTGAGGTAGTCTTGGTAGATAGCCTGACCATCTTGGTAGTAAATCACACTGGAAACCAGCCCCCGATCATCCATCAGGTAGTTGGCAGACAAGAGCCCATCTTCCTTGAAATACTGAATCGTACTGATAAAACCTTCTATCCCATGCTCTACCTGGGCATAGGGCTTTCCATCCTTCAGCACCAGAATGGTAAAGGGACTGTAAACAAACTCGCAGTCCTCTTCCCACTCAATATCTCTTAGTTGCAAGACCTGTGGTCGAATCTCATGAAAATCCTGCAATTCATCAAATAAGGAATAAACCGGTGCTTCTAAAATACCTTGGCGATGGAGAAAATAGCGAAGATGAGGCTGATAGGACAAAAGGAGGACCTGGGCAGGAATCCCTTGGCGTTGCGTCAAGCGAATCTGATTAAAGGTGTCATCAAATTCTAGCTTAAAATGAGAAAAATACCAGGGTGTCAAATCAGCATGCCAGGGACGCTCCTTGCCATACCAGGCTGGGATAAAGTAATACATCAAAACCTCCTAGAATAGTGGCCGATACCTTTCATTTAGTCTGAGTGCTTGCAGTTCGTCGTGAATTGTAAACAGCATACCACTCAAAATTAAAAAGAGTCCAGGAATCATGCTGACTTTTAACAGACTCTCATCCTTCAAGACAAACAAAATCGGAAGTCCAGCCAAGGTAACGTTAAAGACTGCACCTATCAGAGCAAATCGTAGAACCAAACGGTTGATAAAGCGACTGGTATCCTCACCCGGATAGACCCCATAGATGTAATCTCCTGATTCCTTCATCCGATCTGCGATCTGTTGACCACTCACATTGACAAAGGCAAAGGCAATGCTAAAGACAAAGAGGATAAGGATATAAGCGTATATCCACAAGGGTTTACCCATCGCATACTGCTCCAGTATGGCAGGGTAGAGCGGATTGCCCTTGTCCAGATGTTGAAGCAAGATCAAGAGATAAGAAGGCAAGCCCATGAGACTCATCACATACATATAAGGCATGCCACCTGCAGGATTGAGCATGATTTCCAGATAAGAATAGCGTTTAAAGCGAGAATGGAGCCCGATTTTATTGATAGGGATGCGGTATCGCGCTCGATAAAAGAAAACGACTAGATAGGTAAAGAGGACACCAAGCACTACCAATAGGAAAAGCAGCCAAGGAGATATCTTATGAACTTGGACCGATTGGAGGATGTCCTGAGGGAGTGAAGCCACCATACTTGCCAATAAAATGACGACAGGGCCTCCAACTCCGATAGACGCATTGATGTCCGACAGCCAAACTAAGAAGAAGGTCCCTGCAACCAAAAGGCTGGTATTGAGGAGAAAGACCAAGAAGGGATTGTAGGGAGCTTGGACAGGGAGGTTTGTCGTCAAGGCCAAGGCCTGAATCAAGGCAATCCCTAACGTCAAGTACATTTTCCGTCTATCCTGAACTTCCGAAGAAACTGAGTTTAAGCCCAGTTTCTTTGAAAAGGAAAACATCTGCCACAAGATCATAGCTGACATCCAAGGTGAAAGCCCGATGGAAAAGAGAGAGAGACTGCGAAGATTTCCACCAGTCAGAGCTACTGAAAAGTCCAGATATGCTGCGCTTCCTCCGAGAAAATCCCGACTATTGAGATCAACAAAAGGAAGAGCCAGACGACTCCCGAGCACATAAATAAAGAGCAAAAACAGGGTGCGCATCCCTTTTTTTACTGCTATCGATGAACGAAATTCTTTCACTAGCTCCTCCTTTTCATTTTTATCTTTCTGTCCTGTCACACGAGGCCTATCCAGCCTTTTTATCTTAGCACATTCAAATCTCTATCTCAGTTTTCGTGAGCTTTCTCGTCCAGATAAGCTGTCAGAGCTGCTACCATTTCTTCTGGTCTTTCTGCTGAGAAAATACCCGCATAGGTACTTTGAGGTAGTTCCCGCGACTGGGTATTGTCAAAAGTCAAGATCGGTTTCTCAAAGCGTGAAATATAGTCATAAACAACACTCAACTTGTCATCGTGGTTAATATCGAGATAGACATCTGTCTGCTGGATCAATTTCTCGACCAAGAGGGGGAAGGTGTTGGGATAGAGGGTCGCATTTTCAAAACGTGACAAGAGCATGAGTTCCGGTGCCATCGTTGTATAGGCTGCAATGTAGAAATGCACCTCTGGCAAGGCTTGAACCAGATAGTCGATTTTCTCAAGATGCCAGGAGTTGGTCAAATTAACACAAGTCATAGCCGGCTGATAGACTGTGACTGGATAGTCAATTCCAGCCTGACGCCATTTTTCAGTAATGGCAGACCACTCCATCAGATGATAGTGCCACCAAACCTCACGCAAACGCCCAACCGAATGAGTGTTCCAAGGTTTGTCTTGAGAAAGGAAATGCAAGATGGCTGGCAGGGGCTCTAGGGGAATCTGGAAGATAAATTCATGTCCATGTGAGGCAGCCCCACTGTCAAAACCAATCTGGAAATTATAGTTCTGATCCAGAGGAGTGTAGCTGTCATGAAAGAGCATATTGAGGATGGACTGATCTCCCTCACTCACATGTAGGTGTTCCCGTTCCGTCAGCTCAACAAGTTTTTTTCTTACAGCTTCTGCCCGCCATTTCTTGTTATTGATCAAGAGTACACCTGCATTAAAGCCAACCCCAACTCCAAAACAAGATGGCGCAGCAGCCAGGTAGTTTTCTCCCAAGTCCATTTCAAAGAGAGGCGTCAGATCAGCTGTCACAACCAAATCACTGTCCAAGTAAAGAACCTTGTCCTCTTCGACAAAATCAGGGATAAAGTAACGGGCAAAGGTCATATGATTGATATGGGGCAGTTTGTTGCTCCAGTTCATCTGAAACTGGGCACCAAGCATCTTGACATCCACCAACTCACCACCCATTTGCTCTACTATCGGTCTGAGAGCACGGAACCATTCCTGGGGAATATCCTGATTAAAGATATAGACCTTGACATGGCTATTATGATAGCAGAGAGACTTAAGTGCTGTTTCAATCTGGCGGATATAGGCATAATCTCCTGCGAGAACAATTGTTTTTTTCATTTAGTTTCCTTCAGTTCACAACGACTGCTTCTGTGATTCCAAAAGCGTGCGGATAGACTCGATCATTTGATCTACAGTTGCTGGTGAGTAAACATGACTGTAACCACTCGAGTCATGACTAGTGGTCTCAAAAGAAAATATAGGGATTTCTCTTTGCTGCACCTCTTGGATAATGTTTGCAATTTCATCCTCATGATTGATATCCAAGTAAAAATCAATCTTTTCCAAGACCTTTTTGACATTCATGGGATTAAAGTAAGGATAGAGGCGTACATTCAGATGCGATTGCAAGTTCATGATTTCCGGAGCAAAATTGGTATGAGCTAGGATAGAGAACTCTACATCTGGCAGTTCTTGGATTAGGTGTTCGATTCTCTCTATATGACACGTATTGGTAAAAATAGCGGTCGCATACCGGGGAGCTTGAACTAAGGATGCTAATCCTTTATGGAAATCACATTTTTTCATGACGATATCAGACCACTCTAGTCCGTAGTAAAACCACCAGTCCTCCCTGAAACGGTTGAGGTTGATTTGGTACCAAGGCTTGTCCCCTGTATAATGAATAATCTTAGCTGTCTTCTCAACAGCAAGAGAATCTCTATACCAAGAATCCATCTGGTAATTTCGCGCCACCGTATCCATACCAACCATAAAATTATAGGTAGCTGGCAAAGGTTTCCAACGACTTTCAAAGAGGTGATTTAACACGCCCTGATCACCAAAAACTTGGTCATGCAGTTGGTCTGTCAAGCTCAACAAGTGCTCCGTCACCTTTTCTTGACGCCAGAGAGCGACATTGATTAGCAAGACACCTGCATTAAAAGTGCTAGGAACTAGCGCATCTGCGACAGCAGCTACTGGCCAGTCTGCCATATCTTCTAAAAAGAGTTGATCTAGGTTTGATCTAACGATAATATCCGAATCCATGTACAAGGCCAGATCTTCGCTAACAAACTGAGGAATAAAATAACGAAAGAAAGTTGCATAACTTAGGTGGGCTAGTGGCAAACTATACTCTTTCAAACCTTGATGACTAATCTTGACATTGACGATTTTTGAGGCTAGAGGTTCTAAACGTCTCTCCATGAGCTGAAACCATTCTGATGGCAAATCATCATTTAAAACATAAAAAGTCACTGCTCGATTATGGGCGCAGATTGACTTGATTGTTGTCTCAATCTTGTCCATATAAGCATTATCACCACCGAGTACAATGGCTTTTTGAAGCTCTTTTTTCATTTCGTCCCCTTTTCTTTTCACATTTTTTTGGCTACTTTTCTACTACTGTAGTTCTGATTTTTTCGATGATTATCTCACCTTCCTATTATACCTTTTCCCCTAGTTTATTTCAAACTCGAAAGAGGATTTTCCCCTTCTCACATATAGAAAAAACCTTTGAAAAATCATGTTTTCAAAGGTTTTCCATTTTACTATTTATTCATTGATTTTTATATCTTATCAATGACTTTCTTGATCGTCATTCTGATCCTTCTTGGCAAGAAGACCGATACCTGTCACAGCTGCCAATGCTCCCAACAAAGCAGATGCTACCGAAGTCGACGCTCCTGTATTTGGCAAGACTTGTTTCGGCTTGCTTGAAGCGGATTGACCTTGGCTTGCAATGCTGGCCATTGAGAGAGAGGTGCTTGTTGAAGTAGATACCAGAGCACTTGCTGACGCAGATCTACTAATAGAATCTGAAGTCGAAAGACTAGTGCTAATCGACGTTGACTCGCTCGCTGACATGCTTGCTGAAACCGAAGCACTTTCTAGAGTCGATTCACTGGCTAACATGCTAGCTGAGAGTGATTCGCTCACTGATGTACTTGCTGAGATCGAGGCACTTTCCAATGCTAACTCGTCTGCTAGCATACTTGCAGAAGTTGAAGTACTTGTTGAAGCAGATTGACTCGAGCTCACTGATGCAGACTGGCTTGAGCTGACTGAGGCTGATTCACTTGAGCTTACCGATGCTGACTCACTGGCGCTCGCTGAAGCAGATTGGCTAGCACTCACCGATACAGATTGGCTTGAGCTTACAGATACTGATTGACTCGCGCTGGCTGAGGCTGACTGACTAGAACTTACCGAAGCAGACTGGCTCGCACTTGCAGATGCTGATTGGCTGGCACTCACTGAAGCAGACTGGCTAGCGCTAACTGAAGTGGATTCGCTGGAGCTTACGGACGCAGACTGGCTGGCGCTCGCTGATGCTGACTCACTTGCACTCAATGATGCGGATTGGCTCGAACTTACAGAAGCAGATTGGCTAGCGCTCACTGAAGCGGATTGACTAGAGCTCACTGACGCTGACTGACTAGCACTTGCAGATGCTGATTGGCTCGCGCTGGCTGAGGCCGACTGGCTGGCGCTCGCTGATGCAGATTCGCTGGAGCTTACAGACGCTGACTGACTAGCACTCAATGAAGCGGATTGACTTGCGCTCACTGACGCGGACTGGCTAGCACTCACTGAAGCCGATTGACTTGAGCTCACCGATACAGATTGGCTCGCGCTCGCTGAAGCGGATTGACTCAAGCTTACTGAAGCTGATTGGCTGGCACTTGCTGAAGCTGATTGGCTTGAGCTGACTGAGGCTGATTGACTCGAGCTCACTGATGCAGACTGGCTAGTGCTTACTGACGCGGACTGACTCGAGCTCACTGAGACAGATTCACTTGCGCTCACTGAAGCGGATTGACTCGAGCTTACTGAGGCTGACTGGCTCGCGCTCGCTGAGGCGGATTGGCTTGAGCTTACAGAGGCGGATTGGCTAGCGCTCGCTGAGGCTGATTGACTGGCACTCGCTGAAGCAGATTGACTCGAACTTGCTGAAGCGGATTGGCTGGCACTTACTGATGCCGATTCACTTGCGCTTACAGACGCTGACTGGCTGGCACTTGCCGAAGCTGACTGACTTGCACTGACTGAAGCGGATTGACTTGCACTCAATGATGCAGATTGACTCGAGCTTGCAGATGCTGACTGACTCGAGCTTATTGAGGCGGACTGACTCGAACTTGCTGAAGCCGATTCACTTGAGCTGACTGAGGCTGATTGGCTCGAACTTACTGATGCCGATTCGCTGGAGCTTAATGATGCAGACTGGCTCGCGCTCACTGAAGCGGATTGGCTTGAGCTTACAGAGGCGGATTGGCTAGCGCTCGCTGAGGCTGATTGACTGGCACTCGCTGAAGCAGATTGACTCGAACTTGCTGAAGCGGATTGACTGGCACTCAATGATGCAGATTGACTCGAGCTTATTGAGGCGGACTGACTCGAACTTGCAGATGCGGATTGACTGGAGCTTACTGAAGCTGACTGGCTTGCGCTGGCTGAAGCTGATTCGCTGGAGCTTACAGAGGCGGATTGGCTTGAGCTTACAGAGGCGGATTGGCTAGCGCTCGCTGAGGCTGATTGACTCGAACTCACCGATGCGGACTGGCTTGCGCTGGCTGAAGCTGATTGACTTGCACTTGCCGATACAGACTCACTTGCGCTTACTGAGGCTGACTGGCTAGCACTCGCTGAAGCGGATTGACTGGAGCTTACTGACGCAGACTCACTCGAACTTACCGATGCTGACTCACTAGCACTTACTGATGCGGATTGACTCGCACTCAATGATGCGGATTGACTCGAACTTACTGAAGCAGACTGGCTAGCACTTGCTGAGGCTGACTCACTTGCGCTTACAGATGCAGACTGACTTGCACTTACTGAAGCGGATTGACTCGAGCTCACTGACGCTGATTGGCTGGCGCTTACTGAGACTGATTGACTCGAACTTACTGAAACAGATTCACTAGCACTTACCGATGCTGACTCACTTGCGCTTACTGAAGCGGATTGACTCGAGCTTACTGATGCTGACTCACTTGCACTCAATGATGCAGACTGGCTAGCACTTACTGAAGCGGATTCACTTGTGCTTACAGAGGCTGACTCACTTGCGCTCAATGATGCTGATTGACTTGCGCTCGCTGAAGCGGATTGGCTAGCGCTCGCTGAGGCTGATTCGCTTGAACTTACTGAGGCAGATTGACTAGCGCTCGCTGAGGCTGATTGACTCGAGCTTACTGAGACAGACTGGCTCGCACTCGCTGAAGCTGACTGGCTTGAACTTACTGAGGCGGATTGACTAGCACTTACTGAGGCGGACTCACTCGCACTCACCGATGCGGACTGGCTTGTGCTGGCTGAGGCAGATTGGCTGGAGCTCAATGACGCTGATTGACTTGCACTTGCCGATACAGACTCACTTGCGCTTACTGAGGCTGACTGGCTAGCGCTCGCTGAGGCTGATTCGCTTGAGCTTACTGAGGCAGACTGACTTGCACTCAATGAAGCGGATTGGCTGGAGCTCACTGAGGCAGACTGACTAGCGCTCGCTGAGGCTGATTCGCTTGAGCTGACTGAGGCTGACTGACTCGAGCTTACTGATGCGGATTGGCTGGCACTCACTGATGCGGACTGACTCGAACTTGCAGATGCAGATTGACTTGCGCTCACTGAAGCGGATTGGCTCGCGCTTGCTGAGGCAGATTCGCTTGAGCTTACAGACGCTGATTGACTCGAACTTACAGAGGCAGACTGACTCGAGCTCGCTGAGGCGGATTGACTCGAGCTTACGGAAGCCGATTCACTTGCACTCGCTGATGCGGACTGACTAGCGCTCACTGAAGCTGATTGGCTGACACTCGCTGATGCGGATTGACTTGCACTTGCCGATGCTGATTGGCTTGAGCTCACTGAAGCTGATTGGCTCGAACTTACTGATGCGGATTGACTTGAGCTCATTGACGCTGATCGACTAGCACTCGCTGAAACAGATTGGCTCGAACTTACTGATGCGGATTGACTTGAGCTCATTGACGCTGATCGGCTAGCACTCGCTGAAACAGATTGGCTTGAGCTCACTGAAGCGGATTGGCTCGAACTTACTGATGCGGATTGACTTGAGCTCATTGACGCTGATCGGC
>CAUQPD010000013.1:0-33401 GCA_963519935.1 uncultured Streptococcus sp. | reverse complement strand
CTTCCTACCATTTTATCACTTTTTTAAGGATATGAAAACTAGAAAAGCCTGTTTTCATGCCGAGCCTGTGCATTTAAAAGAAAAAACACTGCAAGAGAAACTCTGCAGTGCTTTGCTATTCTATTTATCTTAGTAGACTGTTTTTTCAGTTTCTACATCAAAGAAGTGTGCTTTGTTCAAGTCAAATCCAAGTTCAACTGTTGCACCCGTTTGCAAGTAGTCACGAGCATCCACTTTGGCAACAAACTCATCTTTACCAACTTGGCAGTAAAGGTGAGATTCTGAACCAAGCAATTCTGATACTGAGATAGTAGCTTTGACAACTGATTCTGGGAATGTTTCAAGGAAAGCAGGTTCTGCATTCACATCTTCTGGACGGATACCGAAGATCAATTCTTTACCTTCGTAGCCTTTTTCACGAAGAACTTTCAATGCTCCTTCTGGAACTTTCAAACGGAAACCGTCTGAAACAATTTCGCTACCAACCAATTTCACATTGATGAAGTTCATAGCTGGGCTTCCGATGAATCCTGCTACGAATTTGTTAACTGGGTTTTTGTAAACTTCTTGAGGAGTACCGATTTGTTCAACACGTCCGATAGTACCTGTACCAGCAGGGTTCTTAGTTGCTGACATGATAACGATACGGTCTGCAAGTGTCATCGCTTCTGTTTGGTCGTGAGTTACGTAGATAGTTGTAGCTCCGATACGACGGTGGATTTTAGCGATTTCAGCACGCATTGATACACGAAGTTTGGCATCCAAGTTTGACAAAGGTTCGTCCATCAAGAATACTTTTGCATCACGGACGATAGCACGACCCATGGCAACACGTTGACGTTGACCACCTGAAAGGTCAGCTGGTTTACGATCCAAGAATTCTTTCAAACCAAGGATTGCTGCTGCTTCTTGCACACGTTTGTCGATGTCTTCTTTGCTGTACTTACGCAATTTCAAACCAAAAGCCATGTTGTCATACACAGTCATGTGTGGGTAAAGAGCGTAGTTTTGGAATACCATGGCGATGTCACGGTCTTTTGGAGCTACGTCGTTGACAACCACGCCATCGATAGATGCAGTACCTTCTGTAATGTCTTCAAGACCAGCAATCATACGAAGAGTTGTTGATTTACCACATCCTGAAGGACCTACGAAAACGATAAATTCTTTGTCTTTGATGTCCAAGTTGAAGTCTTCAACTGAGTAGTGTTCGCTGTTTGGATATTTTTTGTAAATATTTTTAAGATTCAATTCTACCATGAGGTGAACTCCTTTTGTCTTTTGATAGTTTTATTATAGATGAAAACGCTTTACATTTCTATGGCAAGGTGACCAAAAAAATAAAAAAGTTCTGTGCAACTTGCACAAAACTTTAAAGAATATCTGGTAAAATCAACTGATAACAAAGGGTGAGATCCGTCAACTCCTTCAACTGAAGCCCTGTCAATTCTTCCCATTTATCAATCTTGTATTGGAGAGAATTGCGGTGCAGATAGAGTTGCTGGGCTGTTTTAGTTAGGACAGCACTGTTTTCCCAGAGAGAAAGAATAATCTCCTGAATCTGATCCTGATC
Organism: uncultured Streptococcus sp.; assembly: GCA_963519935.1. Taxonomy (GTDB): domain Bacteria; phylum Bacillota; class Bacilli; order Lactobacillales; family Streptococcaceae; genus Streptococcus. The sequence goes on along the minus strand of CAUQPD010000013.1, from coordinate 31,828 downwards.
CAAAATCATCTGGTGTAGGCAGTCTTTAATGACTCTCAGGTCCACAAGCCTTTCTCCCATAGTCCACAGATAGAGCTGTGAAAAGGTGTGTACACCTTGATGCCCCTGACGCCACCAAGCCTTAAACAAATCTCGCTCCGCTTTGATCAAGTCTGATAGGGCTTGATGGCCTGTCTGAGACCAAACCTGCCCCAACATGATCGACAGACGAAGGCCAAAATCATACTCAACCGCTTCAATCGTATCAGATAAAATCGAGCGAACAGAGGTGTACTTATCTTGTTGAAGAACAAATACATAATCCTGAGCACCGACCTGCAATACTGTCTGGCAGTTGGGAAAGAGAGTTTGCATCATATCTAGCCAAGAGGCTAGATTTTCCTGTTGGAAATAGGAAAGATGGCAATAAACCAGCTGAATCTTTTTGAAAGTTTGCGGTGCCTGCCCCTTCCCCTCGATCAGATAGGGATACCAAGGATTGAGCGAACGAGCCTGCTCTTGCTGGGTCAAAAGGGCAACCAGCTGCTTTTCACGCTCGCTGAGCCCATCTTCCTCCAGTAAAATCCACTGCTGAGAAGCTAAAGGGAGAGTGAGATAGCCTGGTTTCTCTACTGGCTGATCTGAAATCTGAGCTTCAGGAAACCAGTCTTGTAATTCCTTTGCAATCATATTCTAGCCCTCCACTTTTTGGATGCACCAAGAAATTATGGTCTCTAGACGCTCCAGATTTTCAGTCAGATGGAGATAGCCCATGACCGCTTCAAATCCCGTGGACATACGATAAGTCACGACATCTGCATTTTTAGCCTTTGTGTGGCTATTGGTGTTACGTCCCCGTTTATAGATTTCTTCTTCTTTTTCCGTCAGGACTTGCTCCTCCAACATGAGGGAAATCAAACGAGCTTGAGCCTTGGCTGACACATACTTAGTTGCCTCTTGATGGAGTTTATTGGGCTTGGTCATACCTTTGAGGATGAGGTGACGGCGGATATACATAGAATACACCGCATCCCCCTCAAAAGCTAGCGCAATCCCATTAATGAGATTGACATCAATCACGTGTCCACCTCACTCCATCTTTTGTATCCAGTAGTTTAATCCCTTGAGCAGCTAGTTGGTCACGGATTTGGTCTGCTGTCGCAAAGTCACGATTGGCACGCGCTTCTTGACGTTTTTGAATTAAGGCTTCAATCTCTACTTCTAAAACTTCCTCGACAAAGACAATTCCAAAGACCTCTAACATAGCCGCAAGAGCTTCCTTAACACTTGCATCATAGTTTCCTGAGTTGATCCATTTGGCCATTTCAAAGACAACTGTAATACCATTTGCGGAGTTGAAATCCTCATCCATAGCGGCAACAAACTTATCTTTAAAAGCCTGTAACTCTTGAGCATCTACAGTCCCAGAAAATGGTTGCTCGTAAGTGTTTTTTAGATACTTAAGATTGGTCTCGGCATCACGCACTGCTTTTTCCGTAAAGTTGATAGGTTTACGGTAATGCTGAGTGGCAAAGAAGAAACGCAACACTTGCCCATCAAGAGTTTTAAGGGCATCGTGTACGGTTATAAAGTTGCCCAAGGACTTAGACATCTTGACATTGTCGATATTGACAAAGCCATTATGCATCCAGTAGTTAGCAAAAGTCTTGCCTGTTTTTGCTTCTGACTGGGCAATTTCGTTGGTATGGTGAGGAAACTCCAAATCAGCTCCACCACCGTGGATATCAATGGTATCTCCCAAAATCTCTGTCGACATGACTGAACACTCGATGTGCCAGCCCGGACGACCAGGTCCCCAAGGACTGTCCCAAGAAATCTCGCCTGATTTGGCAGATTTCCAGAGGGCAAAGTCTACAGGATTTTCCTTACGAGCTGTTTCTTCATCGGTACGACCTGAAGCACCCAGCTCCAAATCTTCCAAGGTTTTATTGGCCAACTTAGCATAGTTGTGAGATTTTTCCACGCGGAAGTAAACATCTCCTTGACTCTCGTAGGCAAAGCCTTTTTCAACCAAGTCAGCGACAAAACGAATGATGTCAGCCATAAACTCTACTACACGCGGATGGCGAGTCGCAGGTTTCACGCCTAAGGCTGTCACATCCTCACGAAAGGCAGCGATGTACTTGTCCGCAACCTCCAGAGGCGTGATACCTTCTTCCTTGGCACGGTTGATAATCTTATCGTCTACATCTGTAAAGTTGGAAATATAGGCAACTTCGTAGCCACGGTATTCGAAATAACGACGAATGGTATCAAAGGATACTGTCGAGCGGGCATTCCCCACGTGGATATAGTTATAAACTGTTGGCCCACAGACATACATCTTTACCTTACCGTCCTCAATAGGTACAAATTCTCGCAAATCACGAGACATGGTGTCATAAATTTTAATCATGCGGTCCACTCCCTTCTCTATTTCTGACTTTTTCGGCTGAAAACCAGCTCTGCAAAAGGGCCAAATTGTCTGAGGCTATCCAGTTGGTAAAAGCGCTGCCCTTCCTCTTGGGTAAAGAGGGGAACCCCCTTTCCTAGGATAAGGGGCGCTATCTGAATAATGAGGTGGTCGAAAAGATCCGCATCCAAGAGCGGTCCTACCAAGGAATTACCACCAATCACAAAGACATTTTTGCCTTTGTCAATCTGGCGAACAAAGTCCACCACATCCCCAGCTACTGGCTGGTAATTGCTGACAGGGAGGTGCCTATCATGCGTAAAGACATAGTTTTCCGTAGCTTGATAAAAACTTTCTACATCTTGCAAATCTTGGATTTCCTCAAAGGTCCGCTTGCCCATGATGGTGATATCCATTTGCCTGTAAAAGTCATCATAGCCTGTATCCTCTACAGAACCAAGCTGATGCAGCCAGTCTATCCTGTGCTGGCTGTCTGCCAAGTAGCCATCCATGGTGATACAGCCGTAAAAATATACTGCCATTCTTGTAGTTACCTTTCTAGTTCCTTTGCTATTGTCAAAGCGATAGTGAAAAAAGTCATGGCATCAGCTGTCCGCTCTTCATGGCGGGCATCCCAGGTTCGGTTATGATGATCCACATAGTCAGCTGTGTAGAAGAACTGATAGACTTTACTCTTGCGAAATTGACTCCAAGCCATGATAGCTGAAGCTTCCATGTCCACCACTTTGGCTCCAGCAGCCAAGCGACGCTTGACCTTATCAGGCGTTTCTCGATAAAAGGCATCAGTCGTCCAAGACTTGGTGCGGATATGCTCGACGCAAGATTTGTTCAAAGCTTCTTCCATAGTTAAGAGCAAAGTTTCATCATAAGCTATCTCATCACTTGGAGGAGCGTAATGGTAACTTGTACCTTCATCACGTAGAGCTGAACTTGGTAGGATAATCTTATCTGCCTGAATAGACTGATCTAGAACTCCGCAAGAACCCAAAACAACAAAGTTCTTAAATCCTCTTGCTTTGAGTTCTTCTAAGAGTCCAACAACCATCGGGGCTCCAATCGTAGCTATAGCAACGGCTACCTTACTCCCATCTTTTTCATAGATATACCATGGAAATCTACCATTTAGATTGGTTAGATAGCCACCTTCATAAACATCTTCAAACTGCTTTACTCGTTCAACGATTTCTCCATTAAAAGATAAAATAATCGTGTCACAGACTTCTCCACCATCACGAATACTTCGATCAGTTGGTTCGATAACAGCAGGTACATTTTCGAATTCTTCTAATAGCATTTTTCTATTCTTTCTCATTCAGATAAACTACCTGTGTCTGTTTGATAAAGCCGATTTTTTCATACAAGCGCTTGGCACCTACGTTGCTATCTTCCACGGCAATCTGAAATTCCTTGTCATTTTGCTCAATTAGTTGGTTGACAAGGGATTTTGCTAAATAGCTTCCATAGCCTTTTCCACGTTCAGGTTCCGATATTGCTAAACCGTAGAAGTAATTCGTATCGCTCGATAAATCAATCGTGCAAGTTCCAATGACCTGACCGTTTTTTAATAAAATATATAAGCGACTTTCCGGATCTTTCAGAGCTTCAGCGACATATCTATCCACAACTTCTCTCGATTCATGTTCCTCTGAAAATACCTGAAATTTTAACTGACTAATTTGATCTTGATACGAACTATCTGCTAACATAACTTCCAGATTGGAAAGCTTTTCTAACGGATAAGGCCTTCTATCCTTGCCTAACCAGGTTTCTGTATCCTCGTCCTCGACCAATCCCCAGTTGCTGACAAAATCAGGATGGCGGTCTAGAAAAACACGCTCTGTCTGAAAAGTAACTGAATGAATCGGAAAAGAAGCTGTTTCTCTCTCAAAACTAGTAAACAATGCACGCGCAATCCCCTGACGGCGATGATCTGGATGAACCAGTATCGTCACTTCCACATCTTGGTCATCTGCATAGACAGTTAATAAACCAACAAGTTCGCCTTTTTCATAATAAAGGAAAAAGGCGGGCATGTTTGGGTCAAAATTAAGCATGTTAGAGAGATAGGGATCACGATAGGTACCGTCATAGTTTTGGCAACAGTTAATTAGTTTTTTCGCCTCAGATAACTCCTCTTGGCTTAACTTGTTTCTTGCTTGAATCATATAGCTATCCTCTACAAACCAGACGATCTGTGACTGGCTTCACGGGCATGCTCTAGCTTGTCTAGATAGTACTCTCGTTTTTCTTCAACTTCGTGGATCGTCGGCTCATCTTTCTGTCCATGAACTCGGACGATCTTAGCTGGGATTCCGACAACTGTCACATCGCTCGGAACATCTGCCACAACCACTGCACCCGCCCCAACTTTGGCTTTCTCTCCAATTTCAATAGGGCCAATCACCTGAGCGTGGGCCGAAATCAGCGCCCCTTTTCGAACAGTCGGATGGCGTTTGCCAACATCCTTCCCTGTTCCACCAAGAGTCACTCCGTGATAGAGAAGAACGCCTTTTTCAACAATCGCCGTCTCTCCAATCACCAGACCTGAGCCATGGTCGATAAAAACACCTGAATCAATCTGAGCTCCTGGATGAATCTCAATCTGAGTCCAAAAGCGCCAAAACTGACTGTGCATCCGAGCCATGAGTTTGAAGCCGTGCTTCCAGAGAAAATGCGAGAGACGGTGAGCCGCTAAGGCCTTGACACCTGGATAAGTCAGCAAGACTTCCAAGGTAGTGCGAGCCGCTGGATCATTTTCTTTTACGATATCAATGGTTTCACGCCACCATCCCATACATTTCTCCTTTCTTATTCTGAGTCTTTTGGTGTTTCTGTAGTTTCTTTCTTAGGTTTGTGGTCCTTGTGGTGGTGACGAGGACGATCGCCATGACGATGACCTTTATCCCCTTTTTCTTCTGAACGTTCAGGTTTTGGCGGACGTGGCAAGAGTGCCTTCATAGAAGCATCTACACGACCTTTTTCATCGATCTTAATAACCTTTACATCTACAAAATCACCAATTTGAACTAAATCTTCGACATTATTGGTACGCGTCCAAGCCATTTCCGAAATGTGAACGAGGGCGTCTGTCTTGTCAAAGAGGTTGACAAAGGCACCGAATTTCTCGATACGAACAACCTTGGCATGGTAAACTTCATCTACTTTAGCCTCACGAACCAAGCCAGCAATGATTTCTTTGGCACGGTTAATAGCGGCTTGGTCGCTAGAGTAGATAGAAACATTACCTTCTTCGTCGATATCAATCTTAACGCCTGTCTCAGCGATAATCTTGTCGATGGTTTCTCCACCTTTACCGATGACAATCTTGATTTTGTCGACATCAATCTTGATGGTGTCAATTTTTGGAGCAGTTGGAGCCAATTCTGGACGCACTTCTGGAATAGTAGCTTCGATCACATCAAGGATTTCAAAACGCGCTTTCTTGGCTTGGGCAAGGGCCTCAGTCAAGATTTCTGCAGTAATCCCTTGGATCTTGATATCCATTTGAAGGGCTGTAATCCCGTCACGAGTACCTGCAACCTTAAAGTCCATGTCTCCAAAGTGGTCTTCCAAACCTTGGATATCTGTCAATACAGTGTAGTTATTTCCATCTGAGATGAGACCCATGGCAATACCAGCTACTGGCGCCTTGATTGGCACACCACCAGCCATAAGGGCAAGCGTTCCCGCACAGATAGAAGCTTGAGAAGAAGAACCGTTTGATTCTAAGACTTCTGCTACCAAGCGGATCGCGTATGGAAATTCTTCCAAACTTGGCAAGACTTGAGCAAGGGCACGCTCACCAAGAGCACCGTGACCAATTTCACGACGACCTGGTGCACCATAACGACCAGTTTCCCCTACAGAGTATTGAGGGAAGTTATAGTGGTGCATGAAGCGTTTCTTGTACTCTGGGTCCAAACCATCGATGATTTGCGTTTCGCCCATCGGAGCCAATGTCAAGACTGAAAGGGCTTGAGTTTGCCCACGAGTGAAGAGACCTGAACCGTGCACACGAGGAAGGAAATCGACAACTGCATCCAAAGAACGGATTTCATCGACTTTACGGCCGTCAGGACGAACCTTGTCTTCTGTGATCAAACGGCGTACTTCAGCGTGTTCCATTTGTTCCAAGATTTCAGCCACATCACGCATGATTCGTTCAAATTCTTCATGGTCTGCATATTTTTCTTCGTAAACTGCGGTCACTTGATCTTTCACTGCTTGAGTTGCAGCTTCACGAGCCAATTTTTCTTCTACTTGGACCGCTTTTTGGAGGTCGCTGTTGTAGGTTGCAATGATTTCAGCCTGCAAGTTCGCATCCACATGAAGCAATTCCACTTCTGCTTTTTCCTTACCGACCGCAGCAACGATTTCTTCTTGGAAGGCAATCAATTCTTTAACAGCTTCGTGTCCTTTCAGAAGGGCTTCCAACATGATTTCTTCTGACAATTCTTTGGCACCAGACTCAACCATGTTGATAGCGTGTTTGGTACCAGCTACTGTCAATTCAAGAAGCGATTGCTCTGCCTGTTCTTGACTAGGGTTGATGATGATTTGACCATCGACATAACCCACTTGTACCCCAGCGATTGGTCCGTCAAATGGAATATCTGAGATAGAAAGCGCCAAGGATGAACCAAACATAGCTGCCATTGGAGCAGAGGCATTTTCATCATAAGAAAGAACCGTATTGATGACTTGCACTTCGTTACGGAAACCTTCCGCAAACATAGGACGGATTGGACGGTCAATCAAACGCGCTGTCAAAGTCGCATCAGTTGAAGGACGTCCTTCACGTTTCATAAAGCCACCAGGAAACTTCCCAGCTGCATACATTTTTTCTTCGTAGTTGACTTGAAGTGGGAAGAAATCCCCAGTTGCCATTTTCTTAGACATAACGGCAGCAGTCAAGACAGTTGACTCACCGTAACGGATGACAACAGAGCCATTTGCTTGCTTAGCAACCTGACCAGTCTCTACGATTAACTCACGACCCGCAAAAGTCGTTTGAAACACTTGTTTTGTCATTTTAATCCCCTTTGGATTGATGAAATTATACGCCTTGCCTACAAAGATCAAGATACTAAGCCGTTAAGCAACTCAAAGGAAAATAGGAAATCGAACGACGGAGCGACTGCTCCTAGGTAGATTTATCTTTTTCCACAGAGTTGTAGGCGTGTTCAATTAATCAAGATATTTTGGACGGTTCGGTTTGCCGAACATTTCTATAGAAAAATAGGAAGGTGACGCCACACTCGATGAGTGCTAGGAAGCTTATCTTTTTTCCTAAGAAATGAGACCAAAATTCATTTAAGTAGTTTTTTGATATTTCACTGAAACAGTGCAGACGGGAGGTAAAATTATCCAGTGGATGATTTTAGAAATCCGGTGGAATTTCATCCCTAATTTTTAAGCCTGAAGTCTCAAAAATTCCGTCTTAGATAATAACATTGTTATCATCTAAGATACCACTATAGCGTGAAATATCTTTTTATAGACACCTATTATCAGGTTTTAATAAAAACTTCTATAACTTAAATACCCTCATCTTTGTATCAAGTACGTACAGAGTCTATTTTATCATATTTTTCTTAAAAAGTGCGGTCTTTACTATTAAAAAGGAACCATTCCCCTCACCTGAGAAGAATGGTTTGCTTTTTATTATCCTAAAGACTGATGATTAAACAAGGCATGGGTTGCTTGGTGGATGTATTTTGCTGTTTCAGCATTGTTCATGGTGTAGAGATGCACACCAGCAACATCCTGAGTTACCAAGTCCACGATTTGATCCACTGCATAGGCAAGTCCTGCTGCTCTGAGCGACTCAGGGTCATGCTCATACTTGTCTAAGATGGCTTTAAATTTGCGTGGAAGGTGGATATTCTCACAAGTCTTCAAGAGACGAAGCGCTTGATTACGGTTAAGAATAGGCATGATCCCCGCATGAATGGGAACATTAATCCCTGCCAAGGTACACTTATCTTGGAAATCATAGAAGCGCTCATTGTCAAAGAAAAGCTGCGTTACGAGGCTTGAACAGCCTGCATCCACTTTCTTCTTGAGATTTTGGATATCCGAGATATGGTTTGGCGAGTCAGGGTGTCCCTCTGGGTAGCAAGCTCCGATAATATCAAAGTGAGGGGCTTGTTCCTTGATGAACTCGATCAAGTCCGTTGCGTAGCGGAAATCCTTTTGTGGTTCCACATCAGGGATAATATCCCCACGCAAGGCCAAGATTTTCTGTACCCCAACCTTATCCAAGTCCGCAATGGTTTCAGCAACCTTGTTCTTGGTCAGATAGATAGCTGGCAAGTGGGCAATAGTTGGAATCGCCAAGTCATTCTGGATAAAGTCAGCCAAACGAACCGTTGTTTCCTTGATATTAAATTTATTATTGCTTGCAGTCACACTGATAAAGTGCGGTGTCAGCTCCCGCATATCCTGCAAGGCTGAAATAATTTTATCATTACCCACTGCTGGGTTTGGAGGGAACACTTCAAATGAAAGTGACGGTGTTTGGCGTGACATAGTCATTATCCTTTTCTTTTTGATTTCATGATTGCTGAGCCAGCTAGGGCCAAGCAGTTCCTTGATCAGTCAGTGTCACGAGAGAAATCTTATCTTATAATTTCTCACGCGCAGCTTTTGCTGCTTCGACAAGGCGGATCAAGCTTTCTTTTGTTTCTGGAATACCACGTGTTTTCAAACCACAGTCAGGGTTGATCCAAACTTTCTTGCTTGGCACTTTAGCAAGGATAGCTTCGATTGTGTGGTCGATTTCGCCTTCATTTGGCACACGAGGAGAGTGGATATCGTAAACCCCAGGTCCCACTTCTGTTTGGAAGTTTTTCGCTTTGAGTTCGTCCAAGATTTCAAGGTTTGAACGGCTTGCTTCAAAGGAAATAACGTCCGCATCCATGTTGTCGATAGCTGGGATGATATCTGTAAATTCTGAGTAACACATGTGAGTGTGGATTTGTGTATCTGGCGCTACTGTTGAGTGTACCAAGCGGAAGGCTGGAATAGCCCAGTCAAGGTAGTCTTCGTACCAGTCGCTACGACGGAGTGGCAATTTCTCACGAAGAGCAGCCTCATCGATTTGGATGATTTTCACACCAGCAGCTTCAAGGTCAAGAACTTCATCCTTGATAGCAAGAGCGATTTGAAGAGTAGAATCCTTGATAGAGATGTCTTCACGTGGGAATGACCAGTTGAGGATGGTAACAGGTCCAGTCAACATACCTTTGACAGGTTTGTCTGTACGGCTTTGTGCATAGCTAGACCATTTAACAGTGATTGGGTTGAGACGAGTCACATCACCCCAGATGATTGGTGGTTTCACCCCACGCATACCGTATGATTGTACCCAACCATTCTTAGAGAAGAGGTAACCTGACAAGTTTTGACCGAAGTACTCAACCATGTCGTTACGCTCAAACTCACCGTGTACAAGCACGTCAAATCCAACTTCTTCTTGCCATTTGATCCATTCGTCGATAGTTTCAGCAAGGAAAGCATCGTACTCTTCTTGAGACAATTCACCTTTACGGTAAGCCAAACGCTTCGCACGAACTTCTTTAGTTTGAGGGAATGAACCGATAGTTGTTGTTGGAAGAGCTGGAAGTTTGAAAGCTTCTTCTTGGATAGCTTCACGTTCTGCAAATGCTGGCAAACGAGTGTAGTCTGCATCAGTCAAACCAGCGATACGCGCACGAAGTTCTGCATTTTCACCAACACGCTCAGTCGCAAAGAGTTCTTTGTTGGCTGCAAGTGCTTCTGCACCTTGACCATTGCGGATAGCATCCAAATCACGAATCTCATCCAATTTTTCAACTGCAAAAGCAAAGTGGTTCAAGATAGCTGGTTCAAATTCTTCATTAGCAGTTGTAAATGGCACATGAAGAAGTGAGCATGAGCTTGTCAATACGATGTTTTCAGCTGGGATTTGCTCAAGAACAGCCAAGCTCTTTTCATAGTTGTTACGCCAAATGTTCTTACCATTGACAATACCTGCATAGAGAGTCTTGTCCGCTGGGAAACCACCTTTAACGAGTTCAAGAGTTTTCTTACCTTCAACGAAGTCCAAACCAATGGCATCTACTGGCAAGTTCACAAGATCAGAGTAGACGTCACGAACGTCACCGAAGTATGTTTGAAGCAAGACTTCAAGACCTTTTTTGTCAGCCAAGAGTTTGTTGTAGAGGTTCAAGAAGAGAGCTTTTTCTTCAGCTGTCAAGTCTTTTACAAGAGCCGCTTCGTCCAATTGGATGCGAGTTGCACCAAGTTCAGCCAATTTTGCAAAAACTTCTTGGTAAGCAGCTACTAAGCTGTCTACGAAGTCTTCTGCTTTCACGCCTTCTTCAAAGTCTGACAATTGAAGGAAAGTGAATGGACCTACAAGGACTGGACGAGTGTTGAGACCAAGTTCTTTTGCTTCTTGGAACTCATCAAAGATCTTGTGACCTGCCAATTTAACTTGAGTGTCTTTTTCAAATTTAGGCACGATGTAGTGGTAGTTGGTGTTGAACCATTTCTTCATCGGAAGGGCACGAACATCCCCTTTTTCTCCTTGGTAACCACGACCCAAAGCAAAGTAGCGCTCAAGGTCAGACAAGTCCAAGTTTTGAACTGAAGCAGGTACCACGTTGAAAAGGAAAGCTGCATCTAGGAAGTTGTCATAGTGAGAAAAGTCATTTGATGGGATTTCAGTGATGCCTTTTTCTTTGACAATGTTCCAGTGTTTTGCGCGCAATTCTTTAGCCGCAGCCAAGAGTTCTTCTTCTGAGATTTCTTTTCTAAAGTATTTTTCAGTTGTAAATTTTAATTCGCGGAATTCGCCCAAACGAGGGAAACCGATGATCGTAGTTGACATGATGTGTCCTCCAAAATTTGTTGTTGAAACTATCTTAACAGAAAAGAAACTGTCTGTATAATTGTAAATAATTAGGCTTTGATATAGTTTGAAACTATATCACTGTTTTAGGCAACAGAAAAAGACTTGAGGCCAGCGTCTCAAATCCTTTATATTGCTTGTTTTATGGCTGTATTTTAGTTGGAATGCTCAAACGAGCTATTGACGATTCTCAGCAGTGACTATGGCTTGTTATTAGAAAAGACTATAGGTTGGTTTTCTTTTGTAATTTTGATATTTCCCTTAAAAAGTGCGGACGAGAGGTAAAATTATCCAGTGGATGGTTTTAGCCAACCAAGTAATTTCATCCCTATCAACTTTTTTCCTGTTCAAGTGGAACGACTGCTAGTGTCTTTCCCAAACTGGCTAAGACTTTTAAGACCGTATCTAACTGGGGACTAGTCTTTCCTGTCTCCATCCTAGCTATGACAGGCTGGCTTACTCCACTGAGTTCCTCTAGCTTTTTCTGACTGATACCTTGCTCATGTCTAGCCTCGATCAACTCACTCATGATAGCCACTCGCATATCACTTTCAAGAATTTCTTCCTTGGTAAAGAGTTCTGTTCGGACATCCTTCCAATTACTTCCAATGGCACTATTCTTCATCACTTAACCCTCTTTCTTTTATGTCCTTCAGTTCACGCTTGGCTTTTTCAATTTCTCTTCTAGGAGTTTTCTGAGTCTTTTTGACAAAATGATGTAAGAGAACAAAACTCCCATCAAGCCACGCTACAAATAAAATCCTATCCCTCAGAGGTCTTAGTTCCCAAATCTCATCTTCCAAATGTTTGATATAGGGTTCACCAGCTCTAGTCCCATGCTGACTAAGCAACTCGATATAGTCGTTTAGTTTATTGAGTTTGATGCGACAGTCCTTACTCTTCTTTCTAGCCAATTCTCTCATATAATCTAAGACTGGCTCATTTCCATTTTTGTCCTTATAGAAGTAAATCGTATGCACCAAGCAACCTCTTTTCAATTTAATTATAACTTAAAAGTTATTAAAAGTAAATTCTAATACCCATAAAAACAAGACCTTAGAAAAACTCTAAAGGTCTCATCTTTATTATTCGAAAAAATTACGAGAGGAGTTATAAATTGGAGATAATCCTGACTCTTACTCCAGCTCAATCCCTTTCTCTCGGAGATTTGCCAGACACTCCTCGTAGTATCTTGCATCATGCTCGCTATAGACGGGAGTGGTCAGCTTCTCCTCAGGCAAGTCTTCATAAGGAGGGCAGGTCTTGCCACGGTAGTTCTTGTCCAGCCACTCTGGACTGACCTTATAGCCTCGGTTAGCCATCTCCTTCATGATCAAGTCATGATAGGCATAGAGACGATAGGGCGAGTGGGTAAAGACATAGTCCACCGTCGCATGCTTTCTGCCCCAGCCATTGCCACGCAAGGCACAACATTCTCGATGTTGGCCCAAAAGTTGAGGATGGGGAAGTTGTGAAATCAAAGCCTCATGCCAAAGTCTCATGGGTGTCTCCTTTCAGTAAAGTCGAATGTTGCAAATAGGTATTGGGATAGCGGTCAAGCAAGTCTCGAGTTTTAGCAACCAAGTCTTCCTTAGAAGCCTGACCAAAGCGGTAGCGATCCAGCAAGAGCATATAGTCTTTGCGCTCAGCATCTGTCGCTTTCTTTTTGAAATAGCCCCAAATATGCTGAAAGGCATTGCAAACCTGACCCCTGTGTTCTGGGATTTGACAGGCACGGTCAATCATCTCTTGAACCAGACTCACCTCCACCTCTTCATTCTTCAAGTATTGGCGAATCTCATTGTAAATATTGCTGGAATGGCTCAAAACGAGGTATTTGTTTCTAGCCCAGAGTTGTTGGCACTGGGATTTTTGGTTAATTTGTTCCATCTTTCTCCTTGCTTTCTATGAGTTTCCAGGAAATATGGAAACAAAGTTGTATCCTAAAAATGAGCGAATTATGAGCGAATAAATAGTGTTTTTTGTAGCTCCTGATTTTTCTAATAAATCTTGTTCGACAACCCCTTAAATACCTGAATAAGTCTCTACCAACAACTGAATCTTACGTAAAACTTCTTGTTTTTTCCGTTCACGCGCTCCCTGTCTACGAGAAGTTGGTGGAATAATCGAATCCAAATCAGTACCACTATTTTCAGCATAACCTCGTTGAATTGATTTGTCGATAAACAATTGATAGTCATCTACAAGTTTCTCAGCCTCGGCTAGGTCTTGAATCGCGATTTTCTTGCGCTCCTTGCCATATTCGTAGAAAGCATGGATAATCCCATCATGGTCTTTCAATTTTTGCAAATCGGTGTCATTGATAAATCCAATAACCAACTCTTCTTTGGCACGAATATCTATACTAGAACGAATCACACGACTAACTTCAGCTTTCATTGCTTCTTTAGACTCAGAATTTTTAGATTTTTCAACAATCAATGCCAGAATATAATCCAGATTAATCTCATCTGTTTTTAGGAGCTCTATTTCAAACTCAACATCTGAAAGGTCAACATCTATATCTTTGGTCTTTTCATAGTTTTTAAGGTTCAAAAATTCATCTCGAATTTCCACATAGGCACTTCTTAAATCCTGAAGATACCCTTCTGAAATGGGTTTGTCGATTTCTTGGAATTCGTCATAATTTCGAAGAACATTATCAAGCTTCAACAACTCACCAAATAACTTAACAAACTCTTTTTTCTCATGCTCTGTCTCAATTTCTTGCGGATTCGGGAATCTTTCCAGAATTTCCTGACAGACTGCTGTATATCCTTCGACCTCGATGCCCGTTACTTGGTCCACGAAGCCATCCATGTATTCGCTAAAACTTTTTTCTAGGATGATTTCAAGTTTGTTGGTATCCCCAAAAGTTTTAATAGCTTCTTGCGTAGCCTTTTCTAAATCACGGAAACAAACAATATTCCCAAAAGGTTTAACCTCATTAAAAATTCGATTGGTTCTAGAGAATGCCTGTATCAAACCATGATAACGTAGATTTTTGTCTACAAAGAGAGTATTCATAGTTGGTGCATCAAATCCAGTCAAGAACATACCCACTACAATCAGCAAATCCACTTCTTTAGACTTAACTCGTTTAGAAAGGTCTCGATAGTAATTTTGGAACTCCTTCCCATCAGTTGAGAAGTTGGTCTTGAACATTCGATTATAATCATCAATCGCTTTTCCCAGAAACTCTTTAGAAGATAGAGGCATGGCTGTATCCTGCGGTTCTAGTTCTTCGTCTTGAATTTCGCCATAGGCTGACTGTTCTTCATTTGGCGCGAAGCTAAAGATGGTTGCAATTTTCAAGCGTTTAGCTTCTGGCACTGCTGCCTGTTGTCGTTGGAGTTCTTCATAGTATAGTTTTGCAGCTTCAATGCTTTGTACTGCTAACATAGCATTAAAACCATGCATCTTCTTTTGTTTATGAGTGTAATATTTACTCCGATGCGTCTTGTCATTATAAACTCTCAACAGGTACTCTGTGATGGTCGCTATCCGCTCTGGATGCAAAAGGAGTTCCTTCTCCATCTTTTTGAATTTCTTCTCATCAAGCTCTTGCCCAACTGCTTTTTCTGCTTCTCTATACTTATTGATTTCAGGTTTGATATAGTTATAGTCAACCTTGAACTTCAATACTTTTTTATCTCGAATAGCATCCGTAATAACGTAGTTATGAAGTTGTTCTCCAAAAACTTCTTGTGTCGTTTCTCCCGTTAAACTATTTTCTGGGAAAATTGGTGTCCCTGTAAACCCAAATAGGGCGTACTGTTTAAAAGCCTTCTTAATACGCTTTTGAGCCTTCCCAAACTGGGATCGATGACACTCATCAAAAATCAAAACACATTTTTTACTATAGATTTCATGATTTGGATTTGCTGTTATAAATTTATTTAACTTTTGAATGGTGGTAACAACGATTCGATCATCATTTTCTTCGATACTTCGTTGTAGTTCTTTGGTATTGTTGCTACCATTGACTGAATTTGGCTGGAATTTTTGATATTCCTTCATGGTTTGATAGTCTAGGTCTTTTCTATCAACTACAAAAATCACTTTGTCAATGTAGTCCAACTCTGTTGCCAAGCGTGCAGTCTTAAAGCTGGTCAAAGTTTTTCCTGACCCCGTTGTATGCCAGATATAGCCACAAGCATTGATAGAGCCAAAATTCTTCATTTCATTGGAAGAATGAATCTTGCGCAAGATGCTCTCTGTAGCAGCTATCTGATAAGGGCGCATGATGAGCAAGGTGTTGTCAGCATCAAAAACACAATACTTGGTCAAAACTTCCAAAAGGACTCTCTTGCTCAAGAATGTAACAGTAAAGTCTTCTAGGTCATGAATTGTTTTATTTTTGCGGTCTGCCCACTCACAGGTGAACTCATAATGATTTTTATTTTGAGCTGTTGTATTTGCAAAGTAGCGTGTATAGGTCCCATTGGAAATAACAAAAATCTGAATGTATTTGTATAAAGAATTTTCGCTATTGAAGCTTTCCTTACTATATCTATGGATTTGTTCAAAAGCCTGTTTAAGACTAACACCACGTCTTTTCAATTCAATCTGAACTAACGGAAGACCATTCACTAAAATAGTAACATCATAACGGTTAGTGTGGTTACCCACTTGGGTCACTTGGTTGATAACCTGCATACTGTTGTTATGAATATTTTTCTTATCAAGGATGAAAATATTCTTAATCCGCCCATCATCAAAGACAAAGTCGTAAATATGATTCTCTTGGATTTTTCGTGTTTTTTCAACTAGCCCTTCATTGGGACAGTCCAGATACTCAACTACAAAACGTTGCCACTCTGCATCCGTAAAGGTCACCTTATTGAGCTTTTCAATTTGAACCTTGGCATTTGCTAAGAGCTCTTCAGGTGTATGGATATCTAGTCGCTCGTAGTTAAGATAATTCACCAAATCAGAAATTAACTGATTTTCTAAATCAGCCTCAGACTGAAATTCTCTATCTGTGCGATACTCTGGTTGATACTCAGCCAAGAGAATCCCTTCATTTGTTTCCGCAATTACTTCATGTACTTTTGAATAATCAACCATTTTCATTTTCCTCTTTTGGGTTAAATTTATAATTTTTCTCAAAGCTATTGAATAATTCTATTAAGGTATTTTTTTCTCGTTCTTGCAATTCTCTAAACTCCAAATCTGATTGACGATTATGTGTGAATAAATCAATCCTTTGAGCATATAACTCTATATTTTCTGGAGTAATCTCATCACCAGCCACTTCTAACCCTAATAAAACTTCTTCCCATCTACTATAACCTAAGAAGGTAGCTGTTTTCTCTAATAGATTTCTTAACAAAGCATAATGAAATTTTTCTACTCGTCCACTGTCTACAGCTCTACGTAATTCTTCTCTTACCCTTAGATGATATCCGAAGGGAGAATCTCTCTCAATGTCAGTTAAAATATATCCGACTTTATCTTCCTTATCAACTTCTTTTTTCATAACATAAAAGGACTTTTTTTTATTTGGTATTTTTCTGTCAAATCGTATTTCATTGTACAAAACATTATAAAAAAGTGGTTGGTGAGAAGAAATAATAAACTTTAAATCAGTGCGTTTAGATTTGGCAATAATTTCCTTTAAAAAAATAGCGGAATCAATAGTATTGTTATCATCTAACGACGAAATTGGATCGTCAATATAAATATACTTAAAGTCCTGAAAATCAGAGTCAATATCTGAATCGCTTAACTCTTCAATAATAAGTTCCAAAAGAGTTAGGAATATAGACCAAACAAATATCCTCTCCTCACCCCTAGAAATTTTGATCGTTTCATCATCTACTGTAAAACGAATGCTTTTGAAGTTACTCTCTAATCTTGGTATACGCTGACCACCAATAATATCAATAATTGGAATACCAAAATCATCAACAGCCTGTTCTTCAATATCCTCAAAAATAGGAACTATTAAATCACCGACAAATTTCTGAAAAGTTATAATAACCTGATTAAATTGTTGCTGATTCTCCAAAAAGTTACCAAAATAGGTACGTTTATCATATTTGAGGTAACGATCTTCATCATTTTCTAAATCATTTTCCCAAGTAAAAAGATCTTCTGTAAAAGCGTTAAAATAAAGTATTTTCTTAACTTTTGACTCTTCATTATTTTCCGAGATATTTAATTTATCCTTTAAAATTGTAGATAGCCTTGTTTTCCCTGTAGCATTAAAAGCATAAATTAAATGCACCTTCTTATCACTTGAGATCAATTCCTCTGCAACATCTTCCAATGTATCAAATACTTTATCATTCGCCATGATTCACTTTTCCTTATTCATTAAAATTGAGTAATCGATTTCTCCAATATTCATACTGTTTCTGTCTTAGTTCGATTTCTTTTGGAAGACCTTCAGAAAGAGAGTTGGTTAAGGTGTTGAAATTGTCAAGAATGGAGACAATTCTTTTTTGTTCAGTGAGAGGTGGAAGAACAATTTTAAATTGTTCCATATCCTTCGAATTGATACGAATAACTTTTGTTCCAGTTACTTTTCTTTCTTTTTGAGATTGAAAAGAAATCGACCTAAACCAATAATTTAGATATCGTGAATTTTGATTTGTTCGAATTATATAACTATCCCCAGAAATTCCAATCTCTTCTTTCCCTTCCCAAACAATTGCTTTCCCAACATCTTCAACATTTTCAGATGTTATTGCCATTACTAAATCATTAGGATAGGCTTTTTTTAGCTTTTCGAACACTATTTCACTAGTTTTGGAAAGAGTTTCAGTGACTGTAAAGTCATATTTAGTGTAAATTTGTCCGTAGTGGATAACAGATTTCCCGATTTCTGTAAAATCTTTCTTCTGAAGTCCATTTCCTCTTACAAATTCACAAATGCTTCCCAACTCCACCCGAATTGAGCCAAATACCCACTGTAAAAGCTTGATAAGAGCGGAATTGTCCCACTCCTCTACTCTACTCTACTCTCAGTGTACTCGCCTTCGGCGATGAATGTCAAGAGTTTTTCTCTAAAATATTCGTACTGTTTTTGGCGTAGTTCAATCTCCTTGGGAAGTCCGATGTTGAGGTCATTACAAACCGTATCAAAGTTGTCCAGAACTTGAACTATACGAGATTGAATTTCGAGAGAGGGAACTGGAATTTTATACTTCTTTACCAAAGTATCAGAAATTGCTGGATAACTTACCCCACTCTGATTTTCCTCCAAATATTTATAAAAATCACTTGATGAAAATATATGATATACGTAGTTAGGTAAGACCTCACCATTTGTTCTAAAAATATAGAACCCTGTACTACAAATCTGGTTATTGTAATCATCAGTTATTTTCGTAAAACGTTTCAAAGTTGGTCTTGTTGTTCCTAAGATAATATCATCAGACTTTACAATTCTTTGGGCCCGACTTGGAGCAGTCGATTTAGTTATTGCTGTAGTTTCAATAATCTTATTAGTAACTCTATCTACTGACGATAAATCTATATATTTAAATAATTCATCATCTCCAATTTTATTCCAAAAAATATTATTTGTTTGTTCAGAAACTGTATCAAGTGTCTTCCACTCAACCTGATAAACCTCATCCTCAAATGATAAAAGTTTATCTCGATAATAAGAATATTGCTTTTTACGTGAGGTCAATTCCGAGGTCAATTCCGAGGTCAATTCTGTAACATAATCGGTGAATTTGTCAAGTATTTGCACGATTTTTTCTTGAATTTCTAGAGGAGGAATTGGGATTTTAATTTTTGATAGATTTTTAGGATAAAGCTCTATAACTTTAGTGCCAATAACTTGCTTTTCTTTCTGTTTTTGAAAGAAAATAGATTGCATATAATAGTTTATATACTTTGAATTTTCTCTCGTTTTCAATATACAAGAATGACCTCCAATGCATACATCACCATCTCCTAACCAAACAATAGATTTTCCCACATCTTCTATATTTTCACTAGTTGTAGCTACAATAATATCGCCAGTTTGTGCTTTTTTCAACTTTTCAGATAAAGAAAAAGAGATAAATGATTTCGTTTTATATACGTAACTACTGTAATATGTATATATTTGTCCATAATGAATACAAGGTATGCCTTCATCTAAAAAATCTTTTTTCTGTAACCCATTTCCTCTGACAATTTCACACACTTCCCCCAACTCTTTCCACTCAACGGAACAGTTTTGGATTTCTTCTAGGATGTTCATCAGCTCCCTCCTTCCTTGGCTAGATTTTCAATGCTTTTGATTTCCTTGAGGTAATCTTTTTCAACTTGACTAAGGGTCTTGGCTTGATAGCTCTTATATTCCTTATCTACCTTCTGCTTCATCTGTTCACGAGAGATGAAACCACTGTTATCAAGTAAGTCTTCTCCAGTAGCCAGAAGGATTCGATCCACATGTGTCACCCAGTCAGCCATAGTCATGACTTCTTCTCGCTCTGCCTGTCTTTCAGCAAAATCTAGATATCCTGATACAAGCTGATTGAGCCCACGGAGTTCCTTTTCTGTCAGATAGTTCTTGGCAACTTTTGCTTCGGATAAAGTGGGAAGGTCTCCCTTAAAAGTGGTCAAGCCCATAAACTCCTTTTCACTATTGACACGATGATAAATGAGTTCACTCGCAGTATTGTGGTGAATGGCATAATGCATCTTGTTTTGAACCGTCGCAAAGAATTTCTTTGCCTCTGGTGAGTTTGCATTGTAGTCACTTGATGTCGCAAAAAGATCTAAAACCTGACGGTAAAAGACTTTTTCACTTGAGCGAATGTCCCGGATTCTTTCCAGGAGTTCTTTAAAGTAAGATCCTCCACCCAAGTTTTTCAAACGCTCATCATCCATAGCAAAGCCCTTAATCAGATACTCTTTCAAGACTGTCGAAGCATAGTGTCTGAACTGGATTCCACGAGGGGAACGCACACGATAACCAATCGCCAAAATCATATCGAGATTATAGTAGGCGACTTTTTTTGACTGAGTTTTACCAGCTATTGCACCGTGACGAGTGGTTGTCAACTGATAGTTGACAACCACTGTTTCATCCAACTCACCATCTTCAAAAATAGCCTTGATATGTTTGCTAATATTTTGCTTGGAAGTTTGAAAAAGCTCAGCTAGTTCTTGTTGGGTCAGCCAAACCGTACCATTATCCAAGTGAAGTTCAATAGCGGACTCCCCGTCATCAGTTCTATAGAGAATCACATCATTTGCCATAGCTAAGTTCCTCGACAATCTTATCTATCTCTGCACGCAAGTGGTCAATCTTGACAACAGTCTCAGCAATTTCTTTATTGAGCACATCAATATCAATCTTCTCACGAGTATCTTCTTGTTCAACATAAGTTGAAACAGACAGGTTATAATCCTGCTCTGAACCAATCACCTCATTATCAACAAGAGCAGATTTATAGTCAACATTTTGATAATTAGTGAACAATTCAACAATATGCTCAATATTGCTATCTGTCAAAACATTGTTATTGGTCTCTTTTTTGAATTCTTTACTCGCATCAATAAAGAGTGTTTTATTTTCAAGTTTATTCTTCGCCAGAACTAAAATCGTAGTTGCGATAGAAGTGCCAAAGAAGAGATTATCTGGAAGGGCAATAACCGCTTCAACAAAGTTGTTATCTACCAGATACTGACGAATGGTCTTTTCAGCACCTCCACGATAGAAAATACCTGGGAAACAAACAATAGCTGCCCGACCTTTATTAGACAAGTGGTTGAGACTATGCATGATAAAGGCAAAGTCAGCTTTTGACTTGGGTGCTAGTTTCCCTGCTGGCGCAAAACGGTCATCATTTATCAGAGTTGGGTCTCCATCTCCCACCCATTTAACAGAATACGGAGGGTTAGAAACAATAGCATCAAAAGGCTTTTCTTCCAGATGCTGAGGATTTAAGAGGGTATCTCCTCGCTTAATATCAAAGTTATTGTAGTTGATATTGTGCAAGAACATATTCATACGAGCCAAGTTATAGTTGGTCATATTGATTTCCTGACCAAAGAAACCATCTTCTAGGATATGGTCCTCGTATTGTTTTTTCATTTGAAGAAGGAGAGAGCCTGAACCACATGTTGGGTCATAGACCTTGTTAATCTTGTTTTTACCGACCATGACTAGTCGAGCTAACAGTTTAGATACTGTCTGTGGTGTGAAAAATTCACCCCCACTTTTTCCTGCATTACTAGCATAGTTTGAAATCAAGAACTCATAGGCATCCCCAAAGGCATCGATGTCATTCTCCTCAAAGTTTCCAAAGTTAATGCTATTGATACCATTAAGAATGTCAGAAAGGCGTTTATTTTTTTCTGGAACAGTTCCACCAAGGATGTTGCTTCGGGTATCCAAGTTATCAAACAAACCTTTGATATCATCTTCTGATTTGAAGCCAATCGCTGACTTCTCAATATCTTGGAAAATATTGGCCAATTCTTCGTTTAGATTTTCATTTTGCGAGGCGTTCTTGACGACATTTTCAAATAATTGACTTGGAAGGATAAAGAAACCCTTATCCTCAACTGTCCCTGGTTTGAAATCTTGCTCAGCTTCTTGATCACTTAAGTCAGCATAACGGAATTCTAAATCCCCAGCCTCATGCTCAGCACGGTCAAAATAGTCTGCCATATGCTCTGAAATAAAACGATAGAACAGAATTCCTAGGATATATTGCTTAAAATCCCAACCATCTACAGCTCCACGCACATCGTCTGCAATCGCCCAAATTTTACGATGCAGCTCCTTGCGTTCTGCATTTTCTTTACTTGCCATTTTTACTTTCCTTAATTAATGTATTATCTTTTCTATTTTATCATATTTCAAGAAAAACCACTCGACCTGACTAGAGCGAGTGGGGTATAAACTATTTTTAAAATATGATTTTATAATTGTACTCTATGATTTCAATTATTTTTTTGATTTTATTAAGGCAGTAGTACTTCTTTCATACTATCCTTATCATCACTCTTTATAAATACAACATTCTGTTTACCTGTTAATTCTATCAGTTTTTCCTTCCCAAGGATGATTGCGAGATTCTTAATAATTGAACGTTTAGCTAAATCATTAAAATAAGTGAAAATAAATCTATAATCATACTTTCCATTTTCTGCTAATGCAAAACATTTTTGAAATATTTCTTTATCCAAAGGGTCAACCGAGTGTCCAAAAACAATGATATTCTTTGAATTTGGAAGTTGACTTCCGAATTCGTCATCTATATCATAGAAAGTTCGTTTAAAAAATTTTTCAAAATCATTTCCCGTTTCTTTTACTACTCTTTGATAATATTTCTGGTAGGGAATTAAATCACTGTTAACATCATTTTCTTTATCCTCAATTCCAAAAACCATCGTATTAATTCGACTGAAGGTTCTAATTAAGTCAATTCGCCCATGTATGAAATGAGTTCTCTTCTCAGAAGTTCCAAATAAATATCGTGAAGTGTTTGTATAATTAAAGTTTAGGACAGAGGAATTTGACAAATCTGATATTGCATCTAGAGCTGTTGGCTTGGATTTTATCTCGATAACTTTAAAATCAAGAAAGTCTCTATAAGATAAATATATTTCTAACAATTCAATCAATAGATCAAGTTGATTGATAAATTCATTATTCAACTTTTCCATTGCAACTTCTCTTTCTAAAGAACCCCAGACTTTTTTATGAAAGAGTAAAAAAAACAAATCTGAAATATATAATTTTGACCTATAATTTTTTTCTTTTGATAATTTCTCATCCAGTAACCCAGTTTGTCCTGTAATAGTAACTTTGAATATTAAATCATTATTTTCTTTGAAATACATTATTGCATCTGCAAGTTGCGAAATCATTATTTCAAGATTAGACCAATTATCTCCCAGAGTAGCTTTATTCTCATTGATAAATTTTAAATATAAATTATCCTTGTATTTCTCAATCCTTATATTTTTAACTTTTAGGAACTCCAGTAAGTCCTCATTTGGATTAGAGAATAATTGTTTTTCAAAGTCAATAAAATCTGTATACTTTGTTTTTCGCCCCATTGCAATATCAAAGCCATTACCTAAAATTAAAATTGTATCTGCCATATTTTCTCCCTTTGCTTTTTTATTTTCTAGAGGGGTATATTTTACCTCCCCTACTCCAACTGACTTTTAACCTTCTTCTTAGTCAAGATACGGTCGTTTTTGTTAGAGAGGGCTTGGATACGAGCTTCTAGAAGGATTTTCCTTCCGGTCTCTGTTCGTGTGTAGACGAGATGATAGCGTCCGATAGTAGGCGTCAGAAAGTCGAGGAATTTCTGTGCTTCTTCCTTGCGCTTGTCAAAAAGACTAGGCACGACATAGTAAGGTGACTGACCTTGTCGGACTTTCTCTGCCTTCAAGAGATAGCGCTGGTTATCCACTGGAGCAAAGAACTCTCCCACAGTCTGCGCAAACAGCTCCTTGTCCCTCATGCTTCCTCCCTTGAGATAGGCGAAAACCATATAATTTTCCTTGTCCTCCTCTACCTGAACACGGGATTGATCGTCCGTTAGATGCCCCGAATCTAGCAGAGCCTTTCGGATCTGCTCACCCAGAGATTGCAAACGTTTATAGGGACTCTTATAGCAGAGGTAGCGCCAAGATGCAAAGGCCAAAAAGAGGAGACAAGCTGCTGTAAGCCACCAAACTCCAGTCAGTCTCATTCTAAACAACAAAACCAATAAATCCACTGCTAACAGCAGCAAAGACATGCGTACCCATTTTAATGCATCAAACTGGAGCATGATTGGAATTTTCTGTTTTTGAGTCGCAACTTCAGTGACAATCTCAAATTGATCTGCCACTACGAGAGAATCGTACCATTTTTTGCGCAAACCTGCTCGATCCTTGGATAACATCTTAATCCGTTCGTTATACTCTCTGATTTGCTTTTTCTTAAAAGGGGGCTTTGGAAAATCCAAACGATCCAAACCAGTCTCAATACTCTCCTGATTATAGGCCAATCCAAGAAAATGCTCCATCCGTCGCGACAAGGTCTGCAGATCCTGATTGCTCTCTGGTCTAGGCTCCTCACCAGGAAGAGTGATGAGTGCTTGCGTTTGAACGGCTACCAGATGCCAGATGTTGCTGGTCTTTTCTGGATGTCCCGGCCAGATACGAATGGCACGCCCGCGCATCTGGTTGCTCAGCATAAAGCTCCCCACAAAGCTTCCGAGGATTAGGGAATTAACACAAGGAGCATCCCAACCCTCTCCGAGGAGAGATTTGGTTCCGACTAGGACTTGAATCCGTCCTCGTTGAAAAAGCTCCGTCACTGCCGCTACGATTCCCTTAGCTGAGCTAGGAAAACCAACCTGCACATAATCTTTTGGATCCAAGTGACCAATAGATGAGAAACTAAGAGGAACCTGAGGCAAGAGTTCCTCCAACTCTGCTGCCACATCGGTAGGCAAAATAACGACACTACCTGACAAGACAGCCAAAGATACAGGAATCTCTTGCTCCTGAGCTTTTCGACGAATGCTTTCAAAATAAGGGAGAACCCCCAACTGAGAAATGGTTGCCTGATTATCTCCCAGATAGGTAGCAAAATCCTTGCGAATATAGTCAGCTAGTACTAACTGTCTCAGTTCCTGACCTAGACTCTCATACTCCGTCAAAAAGATATCGACAATGGCAGACAACTTCCCCAGAGATTGGGTTAAAAGCTGGTCAGAAGCCTTTGACTTAACCAGATAAACCTGACGCTTTTCCACCAATCCACGCGCCTTTAAGTCAGCCTCTATCTTTTTCCTATATGCATCCGAATCATCATACCAGTCTGGCGTCTGATAGAGCATGCTCTGCAACAGCGTCTCCAGCCAGTAGGAGGTCAATGCTGGAAGCTTCTGGGTTCCCAGTAAATTTTGTAAAGAGGGAGGAATCGTTAACCCCTGAGAATGCATATAAATCAACATAGCAGACAAGTACTTGGGATCTTCTAAGAGCAAATCAGATGAAATATCCCCTTTGAGGACCTTAGACCCTGCTACAAATGTTTGAAAATCAGGATCAACTATAAGGTGGTGAATATAGTCCCACTTAGTCTCCTCAAACCGTTTGAGACGTTCCGACTCTTCAGCTGTTGGTGAACACATATAGACAAAATCCTGATGAGGGCAAAGAGTGTCTTCCTTGACTAATTCGGGTACTGTTATTTCTTGGTCGATTTCCCCACACATACGGATATAGCGTTCCCAGAGTTCAGGATCGCTGTCATAAGGTGGTGTCGCTGTCAGGGAGATGAGTTTCAGCGGTCCATACTGCTTGCGAAAGGCTTCCAGACTTTTCCACCATTCATTGCGCAGGTGGTGGCATTCATCCAAGCAAAGAGTCGCCACTTTCTGATCTCTTAGGCTTGCAAGCAAATCAAACCCCACGAAATCCTCTGCTTCACCATCTTCTTGTGATTGTAATTGGTTCATGGCACTATGAAAAGCCTGATAGGTCACAATCGTTAGTGCCTTCATCTCCTTTAAGTTTTGGGAAACGAGGTCTGAAAGCCTCTGACCATCCTCTAGAAAAGCAGTTTGGATCCTATCTACCCATTGTTCACGAATGGTGACAGTTGGAACCAAGACAAGGGCTGGATTGCCAAAACGAGCGATTAGCTCGATACCAATGGTTGTCTTTCCAGACCCTGGAGCAGCCACTAGATGAACATGACCGTCTGCTTGATAGTCCTGAAAACGATCCAAGACCTGTTTTTGATATTGGCGCCAGCTTCCTTTAAAGTTTAAACCTAACATGATACCCCTTCATTCTATACCGTCATTTTCTTATTCTCATTTTACCACACTTATTTCTCCAGTCAGATAATCCAGATAGTTTTTCTCCACAAAATATGGTATAGTAGAATCATACTATCTATGAGGAGTTTACATGTCACAGGATAAGCAAATGAAAGCTGTTTCTCCCCTTCTTCAGCAAGTCATCAATATCTCATCTATCGTCGGGGGAGTCGGCACCTTGATTTTCTGTATTTGGGCCTATCAGGCAGGAGTATTACAGTCCAAGGAAACCCTATCAGCCTTTATCCAGCAAGCTGGGGTTTGGGGGCCACCACTCTTTATCTTTTTACAGATCCTACAAACTGTTGTTCCGATCATTCCGGGAGCTTTGACCTCAGTGGCTGGGGTCTTTATTTACGGTCACATCATCGGAACTATCTATAACTATATCGGCATCGTGATTGGCTGTGCCATTATCTTTTACCTGGTGCGTCTCTATGGAGCTGCCTTTGTTCAGTCGGTCGTCAGCAAGCGTACCTATGACAAGTATATCGGTTGGCTAGATAAGGGCAATCGTTTCGAGCGGTTCTTTATCTTTATGATGATCTGGCCTGTCAGTCCAGCTGACTTTCTCTGTATGCTGGCTGCCCTCACCAAGATGACCTTCAAACGCTATATGATTATCATCGTTCTGACCAAGCCCTTTACCCTAGTGGTTTATACTTATGGTTTGACTTATATTATTGATTTCTTCTGGCAGATGTTTTGAGCATAGAAAAATCCGTTTGGGAAACCAAACGGATTTTTAGATCATAGATAAACTATAGCCTGATACTAAATATACTTTGGTATGGAAATCATGCCTATTTTGATAGTGAAGCGAGGACTTACCTAGCCTTTTCGCCGCGATAGAAAGACCTGAAATCATTAGATTTCAGGTGTTGGGAAACTTTGAGACATTAGGGCTCAAAGTTTAGGTATGGAATTTCGAAGAAAGTCGCTACCGTCCGTCATCACTTAAGGAAAGGCTCAAAAAACATTGTCTTTAAACAAAACATCCGTTTGGTTTCCCAAGCGGATTTTTTCTTTGTTTTATTTTGCGACACTCTTAGCAAGGACAAAGTTCCCAAGTGTGGCAGAACCATTT
Source organism: uncultured Streptococcus sp. (assembly GCA_963519935.1). GTDB lineage: Bacteria > Bacillota > Bacilli > Lactobacillales > Streptococcaceae > Streptococcus. The sequence goes on along the minus strand of CAUQPD010000013.1, from coordinate 4,637 downwards.
CCAGCAACTGCTGGAGTGACAATGTAATCACGCACGTCTGGTACTGGTAGGTAACCATTTAGAAGAGCAGTGAATTTCTCACGTACACGGTCCAGCATGTGTTGTTGGGCCATAACCCCGCCACCAAAGACGATCACATCTGGACGGAAAGTCACTGTAGCATTGACCGCAGCTTGAGCGATATAGTAGGCTTGAACGTCCCAGACAGAACTGTTGAGTTCGATGTTTTCACCACGAATACCTGTACGGGCTTCGAGACTTGGACCAGCCGCAAAGCCTTCCAAACAGCCCTTGTGGAAAGGACAAACGCCGTTAAACTCTTTCTCCTCGTCCATTGGGTGTTTGGCCACATAGTAGTGACCCATTTCAGGGTGACCTGCGCCGCCGATAAACTCGCCACGTTGGATGACACCTGCACCAATCCCTGTACCAATCGTGTAGTAAACCAAGTTTTCGATGCGGCCGCCAGCATTGTTGCGAGCAACCACTTCACCATAGGCAGAGCTATTTACGTCCGTTGTGAAATACATGGGTACGTTGAGAGCGCGACGAAGGGCACCAAGTAGGTCTACATTTGCCCAGTGAGGTTTTGGAGTCGTTGTGATAAAGCCATAGGTTTTTGAGTTTTTATCGATATCGATAGGACCAAAGGAACCGATGGCAAGACCTGCAAGATTATCGAATTTTGAAAAGAATTCGATGGTTTTATCGATGGTCTCGATAGGAGTTGTTGTAGGAAACTGTGTTTTTTCTACAACATTAAAATTTTCATCTCCGACAGCACAGACAAACTTTGTACCGCCCGCTTCTAAGCTTCCATATAATTTTGTCATGATAAACCTCTTATCTTTGTTTTCTCTATTATAGCACATTTTAAAGGGCTAGATTTCTCAATATTTTAGATTTTCCTCTGTAAATCTTACCATTCAAGCAAAAACGAACAAACATGTCATTTGTTCGTTTTGTTTTTAGATTTGATTTTTGAAGAGGATTAGGCTTTCACTTCGATGATCGCGTCGCCCTTGACAACTGAACCACTTGCGACTGGTGTCACAGAAGCGTAGTCAGCCGTGTTTGTAACGATAACCATTGTTGTATCATCAAGACCTGCAGCAGCGATTTTGTTTGAGTCAAAGGTTCCAAGAACATCACCAGCTTTAACCTTGTCGCCTTGAGAAACTTTTTGTTCAAATCCTTCACCGTTCATAGTCACCGTATCGATACCAACGTGGATCAAGATTTCAGCTCCGTTTGCTGTCTTCAAACCATAAGCATGTCCTGTAGCAAAGGCGATTGATACTTCTGCATCAGCTGGTGCGTAAACCACGCCTTGGCTTGGTTTTACAGCGATCCCTTGTCCCATTGCACCACTTGAAAAGACTGGATCATCAACATTCTCAAGAGCAACTACGTCCCCAACGATTGGAGTTTGGATTGTTTCATTTTGAGGAGCTACTGGAATTTCTTCATTTGCCTCTGTAGCTTCTTCAGAAACTGTTTCTTCTGCCACTTCTGTTTCTTCTTTATAACCAAAAGCATAAGTCAATCCGAAACCAAGGGCAGTTGTTACTAGGACCATAAAGATATACTGGAGAAGTTGACCATTGATGTAGAGAAGTGTTCCAGGAATGATCGTAATACCAAAGCTAGTACCTGCCAAACCTAGAATGTTTGCTAACCAACCACCCGCAGCACCGGCGATAAGCCCCATGATAAATGGTTTACCATAGCGAAGATTGATACCAAAAATAGCTGGTTCAGTGATACCAAGTCCAGCAGAAAGAGCAGCTGGGAAGGCAAGAGCTTTAATTTTTGGATTCTTTGTTTTCACACCAACAGCAAGAGTTGCTCCAAGTTGAGCAGTCATAGCTGCTGTAATAATAGCATTAAGAGGATCTGAACCTGTAGAAGTAACTAGGTTAGACTCCAATAGATTGAAGATATGGTGAACACCCGTAACGACGATAACCTGATGAACACCACCAAGGATTAATCCACCTAGACCCATTGGGAGACTGAGCAACCAAACAGTAGCGACTTTGACGTAGCTTTCAACTTCATGGAATACAGGTCCAATGACAAACAAGGCCAAAATAGACATTACTAAGAAAGTCAAGAATGGTACAAGGAGTAAGTCTAATACATCTGGAATACGCTTACGGAGCCAATTTTCAAGTTTCGCACCGGTCAATCCGACGAAGAAAGCAGGTAAAACTGAGTTCTGATATCCGACAACTTTGATAAAGCCGAAGAAGATAATTGGTTGAGCATCACCTGAAGCAACAGCCCAAGCATTTGGCAAGGATGAGTTAACCATCATCAATCCTAAGACTAAACCAAGCAAAGGATTTCCACCGAATACACGAAAGGCTGACCAACAGATCAAGGCTGGGAAAAAGGCGAAGGCCGTATCTGTCAATACAACTGAATAAGTATAGAAGTTTGTTGCTTTAAAGGCTTCTGCAGTTGTTCCAAACAAAGCCAAAACTTGATCTTGAACAATAGCCCCACGAATTCCCATAAACAAACCAGTCGCAACGATTGCTGGCAAAAGTGGTACAAAAACGTCACCGAAAGTACGGATTGCACGTTGGAACCAGTTTCCCTGTTTACCAGCTTCTGCTTTCATATCTTCTTTAGAAGATGTTGGCAAACCAAGTGCAACCACTTCGTCGTACATCTTGTTTACTGTACCAGTACCAAAGATGATTTGGTATTGGCCTGAGTTAAAGAAAGCTCCTTGAACTTTATCCAAGTTCTCAATCACTTCCTTCTTGATTTTCCCTTCATCTTTGACCATGACACGTAGACGAGTTGCACAGTGGGCTACACTGTTGACATTATCACGTCCACCAAGGGCTTCGATGACCTTTTTTGCAATATCCTGATTGTTCATTTGCAAAAATCTCCTTATAAAATTTTGTTCTTGTTTGAAAGCGATTTTATTCGCCCTACGACTATTATTTTATCACGTTTCTAAAATATGTCAAGCGTTTTGCAGAAATTTTGTTTTTCTCCTCTTCTTTATATTCCTTTATGATAGTCTTTGACTGAGTTCTTCTATTTACTCATAAAAATATCTTTAAATTAGAGGGTTCAAAGCTTTTATTTTTCATTTTCTTTCATTTTTTCGTGAAAGTTAGCTGAATCCTCTTCTTTTATTTTATGATAATCGTTTGACATTTTTTGCTATTTTTTAACATAAAAGACTTGCTTTTTTGGTCGAAAACGGTTACTATTAAGATAGCAGAACTTATGGAGGAAAGATAAAATGGAATGGACAACCGAGCGCCGTTACAGACGCTATGAAAACTGGTCTAATGATGAAATCAAGCAAATCAAGGAAAAGATGGCACAATCTCCTTGGCATACTCGTTACCATGTCGAGCCTAAAATGGGCCTTCTCAATGATCCAAATGGTTTTTCTTATTTTGATGGCAAATGGATTCTCTTTTACCAAAACTTCCCCTTCGGTGCAGCCCATGGGTTGAAGTCTTGGGTGCAGCTTGAAAGTGATGATTTAGTGCACTTTACAGAAACTGGAGTCAAAATTTTGCCAGATACTCCATTAGATAGCCACGGTGCCTACTCTGGTTCTGCCATGCAGTTCGGCGATCAGTTGTTCCTATTTTATACTGGAAATGTCCGTGATGAAAACTGGATCCGTCACCCCTACCAGATTGGGGCTTTGATGGATAAAGATGGCAAAATTACAAAGATTGACAAGATCTTGATTGACCAGCCAGCAGACTCTACTGACCACTTCCGCGATCCGCAAATTTTTAACTTTAAAGGTCAATATTATGCCATCGTCGGTGGACAGGACTTGGAGAAAAAAGGCTTCGTCCGTCTCTATAAGGCTATAGATAATGACTACACCAACTGGCAAGCGATTGGTGACCTTGACTTTGCTAACGACCGCACTGCCTACATGATGGAATGTCCAAATCTGGTCTTTGTAGAGGAGCAACCTGTCCTTCTCTACTGCCCACAAGGATTAGATAAGGCTGTTCTAGACTATGACAATATCTATCCAAACATGTGCAAAATCGGGGCTTCCTTTGATCCTGAAAATACCAAAATGGTCGATGTGTCTCCATTGCAAAATCTAGACTATGGTTTTGAAGCCTATGCAACGCAAGCCTTCAACGCTCCAGATGGACGTGCACTAGCAGTAAGTTGGCTTGGGTTACCAGATGTTTCTTACCCATCTGACTGTTTTGACCACCAAGGAACCTTCTCATTGGTCAAAGAACTCACTATCAAAGATGGCAAACTCTACCAATATCCTGTCGCAGCCATCAAAGAACTTCGTTCTTCTGAAGAGGGCTTCTCAAATCGTACCCAAACCAATAATACCTATGAACTCGAGCTCAACTTGGAGGCCAATAGCCAAAGCGAGATTGTCTTACTTGCTGATAAAGAAGGCAAGGGGCTTTCAATCAACTTTGACCTTGTCAATGGACAGGTGACAGTGGATCGTAGTCAGGCTGGTGAACAGTACGCCCAAGAATTTGGTACAACTCGTTCTTGCCCTATCGATAACCAAGCTACTACTGCCACTATCTTCATCGACAAGTCAGTCTTTGAAATTTTCATCAATAAAGGAGAAAAAGTATTTTCTGGTCGTGTCTTCC
>CAUQPD010000012.1:0-33852 GCA_963519935.1 uncultured Streptococcus sp. | reverse complement strand
GATAGAGAAGTTGGGGGTAAAAGATGAACATTCAACAATTACGCTATGTTGTGGCCATTGCCAATAGTGGTACTTTCCGTGAAGCTGCTGAAAAGATGTATGTTAGTCAGCCGAGTCTGTCTATTTCTGTGCGCGATTTGGAAAAAGAGCTGGGTTTTAAGATTTTCCGTCGGACGAGTTCGGGGACTTTTTTGACCCGTCGTGGTATGGAATTTTATGAGAAAGCGCAGGAATTGGTCAAAGGATTTGATGTTTTTCAAAATCAATATGCCAATCCTGAGGAAGAAAAGGATGAATTTTCCATTGCCAGCCAGCACTATGACTTCTTGCCACCAACGATTACGGCCTTTTCGGAACGTTATCCTGACTACAAGAACTTTCGTATTTTTGAGTCTACTACAGTTCAGATATTAGACGAAGTGGCCCAAGGACATAGTGAGATTGGGATTATCTACCTCAACAACCAAAATAAAAAGGGCATCATGCAACGGGTTGAAAAGCTTGGTTTAGAAGTTATTGAACTAATTCCTTTCCAGACTCACATTTATCTTCGTGAAGGGCATCCTTTAGCCCAGAAGGAGGAATTGGTCATGGAGGATTTAGCGGATCTACCAACCGTTCGTTTTACTCAGGAAAAGGATGAGTATCTATACTATTCAGAGAACTTTGTCGACACCAGCGCGAGCTCGCAGATGTTTAATGTGACGGACCGTGCTACTTTGAATGGTATTTTGGAGCGGACGGATGCTTATGCGACTGGATCTGGATTTTTAGATAGTGACAGTGTTAATGGGATTACAGTCATTCGTCTCAAGGATAATCTAGATAATCGCATGGTCTATGTCAAACGGGAAGAAGTTGAGCTTAGCCAAGCTGGGACTCTTTTCGTAGAAGTCATGCAAGAATATTTTGATCAGAAGAGGAAATCATGAAAAAAAGAGGAATAGTGGCAGTCATTGTACTGCTTTTGATTGGGCTGGATCAGTTGGTCAAAAATTATGTTGTCCAGCAGATTCCACTGGGTGAAGTGCGCTCGTGGATCCCCAATCTCGTTAGCTTGACCTATCTGCAAAATAGAGGGGCAGCCTTCTCCATGTTACAAGACCAGCAGTGGTTTTTTGCTGTTATTACACTGGTCGTCATGGTAGGAGCCATTTGGTATCTACATAAACACATGGAGGATTCTCTCTGGTTGGTTTTTGGACTGACTTTGATAATCGCGGGAGGTCTGGGCAACTTTATCGACAGAATGAGTCAAGGTTTTGTGGTGGATATGTTTCACCTAGACTTTATCAACTTTGCGATTTTCAATGTTGCTGATAGCTATTTGACAGTTGGTGTGATTATTCTATTGATTGCAATGCTTAAAGAGGAAGTAAATGGAAATAAAAATTGAAACTGGTGGGCAACGTCTAGACAAGGCCCTGTCGGACCTGACAGAATTGTCACGCAGTCTCGCTAATGAACAAATTAAGGCTGGACAAGTTTTGGTTAATGGGCAAGTAAAGAAAGCAAAATACACTGTCCAAGAGGGGGATATCGTCACCTACCATGTGCCAGAACCAGAGGTCTTAGAGTATGTGGCTGAGAATCTGCCGCTCGAGATTATCTACCAAGATGAGGATGTAGCCGTTGTTAACAAACCTCAGGGGATGGTGGTTCATCCCAGCGCCGGTCATACCAGTGGAACCTTGGTCAATGCCCTCATGTACCATATAAAAGACTTGTCAGGTATCAATGGTGTTCTCCGACCGGGTATCGTTCACCGCATTGACAAGGATACGTCAGGTCTCCTTATGATTGCTAAGAATGACGAGGCACACTTGGCACTTGCCCAAGAACTCAAGGATAAGAAGTCTCTACGTAAATACTGGGCGATTGTGCATGGCAATCTGCCCAATGATCGTGGTGTGATTGAAGCTCCGATTGGCCGTAGTGAAAAAGATCGTAAGAAACAGGCAGTGACTGCTAAAGGGAAGCCAGCAGTGACTCGTTTTCAAGTCTTGGAACGCTTTGGAGATTATACTTTGCTAGAGTTGCAACTGGAAACAGGGCGTACTCACCAAATCCGTGTTCATATGGCTTATATTGGCCATCCAGTCGCTGGTGATGAAGTCTATGGTCCTCGTAAGACTTTGAAAGGACATGGACAGTTTCTCCATGCTAAGACTCTAGGTTTTACCCATCCGAGAACAGGTGAAACCTTGGAGTTCACAGCAGATATTCCAGTGATTTTTAAAGAAACGCTGGAAAGATTGCGTAAAACTGAGAATAGATAAAAGAGTTGAGATGCCTTGTCTCAACCTTTTTCATTTCAAGTCTTTTCTATTTTAAAGCATTCATGTTATAATGGATAAATATGAAGAATCGGAGTGAGAATATGAAGTACAAACGAATCGTCTTTAAGGTAGGGACTTCCTCCTTGACAAATGAAGACGGGAGTTTATCAAGAAGTAAAGTAAAGGCAATTACCCAGCAGTTGGCTATGTTGCATGAAGCAGGGCATGAGTTGATTTTAGTGTCATCTGGTGCAGTTGCTGCTGGTTTTGGAGCTTTGGGTTTTAAAAAGCGTCCGACCAAGATTGCAGATAAACAAGCTTCGGCTGCAGTTGGTCAGGGACTTTTGTTGGAGGAATACACAACCAATCTCCTCATGCGCCAGATCGTTTCTGCACAAATCTTGCTGACACAGGATGATTTTGTAGATAAACGTCGCTATAAGAACGCCCACCAGGCCTTGTCTGTATTGCTTCATCGTGGTGCAATTCCCATCATCAACGAGAATGACAGTGTCGTTATTGATGAGCTCAAGGTTGGGGACAATGACACTCTGAGTGCCCAGGTAGCGGCGATGGTCCAAGCGGATCTTTTAGTTCTCTTGACAGATGTGGACGGTCTCTATACTGGAAATCCCAACTCAGATCCAACAGCCAAACGCTTGGACAAAATTGAGACTATCAATCGTGAGATTATTGATATGGCTGGTGGAGCAGGTTCGTCAAACGGTACTGGGGGTATGCTGACAAAAATCAAGGCGGCTACGATCGCAACGGAGTCGGGTGTGCCAGTCTATATCTGCTCGTCCCTGAAATCAGATGCCCTGATTGAGGCGGCGGACGAGACCAAGGATGGTTCCTTCTTTGTTGCGCAAGAGAAGGGACTTCGTACTCAGAAACAATGGCTGGCCTTCTATGCTCAAAGTCAGGGAACGATTTGGGTAGATGGTGGAGCTGCAGAGGCACTTTCAAAAAACGGAAAAAGTCTCCTTTTATCAGGTGTGGTAGAAGTGGAAGGGAACTTCTCTTACCATGATATTGTCACAGTAGCAGATAAAGAAACAGGTCAATCTCTTGGGAAGGGACGTGTCCAATTTGGCGTCTCAGCTCTAGAAGATATGCTCCGTTCTCAAAAAGCTAAGGGAGTCTTGATTCATCGTGATGACTGGATTTCCATCACTCCTGAAATCCAGCTGCTTTTTACAGAATTTTAGAGGTGAACGATGGTAAGTACACAAGAACAATTTGAACAGGTACAGGCTGTTAAGAAATCAATCAATACTGCCAGTGAAGCAGTGAAAAACCAAGCCTTGCTAGCTATGGCTGATTATTTATTGGCAGCTACTGAGGAGATTTTAGCGGCCAATGCCCTCGATATGGCAGCAGCCAAAGGGAAGATCTCAGATGTCATGCTGGACCGTCTTTATTTGGATGCGGGACGTATAGAAGCGATGGCAAGAGGGATTCGTGAAGTGGTTGCTTTACCAGATCCTATTGGTGAAGTCCTAGAGACAAGTCAGCTTGAAAATGGCTTGGTTATTACCAAAAAACGTGTGGCTATGGGGGTTATCGGTATTATCTATGAAAGCCGTCCAAATGTGACGTCTGATGCGGCTGCTTTGGCTCTCAAGAGTGGCAATGCGGTCGTTCTTCGTAGTGGCAAGGATGCCTACCAAACTGCTTATGCTATTGTCACAGCCTTGAAGAAGGGCTTGGAGACGACCACAATCCATCCAGATGTGATTCAACTATTGGAAGATACCAGTCGTGAAAGTAGCTATGCTATGATGAAGGCCAAGGGCTATTTAGATCTTCTCATTCCTCGTGGAGGGGCTGGTTTGATCAATGCCGTGGTTGAAAATGCTATCGTGCCTGTTATCGAGACGGGAACTGGAATTGTTCATGTTTATGTGGACAAGGATGCCGATGAAGACAAGGCTCTAGCCATCATCAACAATGCTAAAACCAGCCGTCCTTCTGTCTGCAATGCCATGGAGGTCTTGCTGGTTCATGAAGACAAGGCAGCAAGCTTCCTTCCTCGCTTGGAACAAGTTCTGGTTGCAGAGCGTAAGGAAGCTGGACTGGAACCAATTCAATTCCGCTTGGATAGCCAAGCAAGCCAGTTTGTTTCAGGTCGAGCAGCTGAGGCCCAAGACTTTGACACTGAGTTTTTAGATTATATCCTAGCGGTTAAGGTTGTGAGCAGTTTAGAAGAAGCAGTTGAGCATATTGAAGCTCACAGTACCCATCATTCGGATGCCATTGTGACAGAAAATGCTGAAGCTGCAGCCTACTTTACAAATCAAGTGGACTCTGCAGCGGTGTATGTCAATGCCTCAACGCGTTTCACTGATGGTGGGCAATTTGGTCTTGGATGTGAGATGGGGATTTCTACTCAGAAACTGCATGCGTGTGGGCCTATGGGCTTGAAAGAGTTGACCAGCTACAAGTATGTGGTTACTGGTGACGGACAGATAAGGGAGTAAGAGATGAAGATTGGATTTATCGGTTTGGGGAATATGGGAGCTAGCTTGGCTAAGGCTGTTGTGCAGGCCAAGACGGGTGCTCAGATTCTCCTTGCCAATCGCAGTCAAGCGAAAGTAGATGCTTTCATCGGCAATTTCGGTGGTCAGGCTTCCAGCAATGAAGAAATTTTTGCAGAAGCAGATGTGATTTTTCTAGGAGTTAAGCCTGCTCAGTTCTCAGACTTGCTTTCTCAATACCAGACCATCCTTGAAAAACGAGAGAGTCTTCTTTTGATTTCCATGGCGGCTGGATTGACCTTGGAAAAACTGGCTAGTTTTCTGCCAAGTCAACACCGGATTGTTCGCATCATGCCTAATACTCCAGTGGCTATCGGACAAGGAGTGATTAGTTATGCCATGTCAGCAAATTGCTGTGCTGAGGACAGGGAACTCTTTTGTCAGCTTTTAGCCAAGGCTGGTCTCTTGGTTGAGCTGGGAGATAGCTTAATCGATGCGGCGACAGGTCTTGCAGGTTGTGGACCAGCTTTTGTCTATCTCTTTATCGAGGCTTTGGCAGATTCAGGTGTACAGACAGGATTGCCACGAGAAACAGCTTTGAAAATGGCAGCCCAAACAGTAGTCGGTGCTGGACAAATGGTTCTCGAAAGCCAGCAACATCCTGGAGTCTTGAAAGACCAAGTTTGCAGCCCAGGAGGTTCGACTATCGCGGGTGTAGCAAGTCTGGAAGAACATGCCTTTAGAGGCACAGTCATGGACGCAGTTCATCAAGCCTATAAACGAACACAAGAATTAGGTAAATAAGAGGTTGGATGACTCCCAGCCTCTTTTATGGTCGATTGAATGGAGAAGACACAAAAAGATTGTCACAAAAACCTATTTTTTTGATAGAATAGAAGGTAGAAAAAAAGAAATGAGTTAGACATGTCAAAAGGATTTTTAGTCTCTCTTGAGGGACCAGAGGGAGCAGGAAAGACCAGTGTTTTAGAGGCTCTGCTATCAATTTTAGAGGAAAAAGGGGTAGAGGTGCTGACGACCCGTGAACCTGGCGGAGTCTTGATTGGAGAGAAGATTCGGGAAGTAATTTTGGATCCAAGTCATACTCAGATGGATGCGAAGACAGAGCTGCTTCTTTATATTGCTAGTCGCAGACAGCACTTGGTGGAAAAAGTTCTTCCAGCACTTGAAGCTGGCAAGTTGGTCATTATGGACCGCTTCATCGATAGTTCTGTTGCTTATCAGGGATTTGGTCGTGGATTGGATATTGATGCCATTGATTGGCTCAATCACTTTGCGACAGATGGCCTCAAACCCGATTTGACACTCTATTTTGACATTGAGGTGGAAGAAGGACTGGCTCGCATTGCTGCCAATAGTGATCGCGAGGTCAATCGTTTGGACTTGGAAGGCTTAGACTTGCACAAGAAAGTTCGTCAAGGTTACCTTTCTCTTCTGGACAAAGAAGGAAATCGCATTGTCAAGATTGATGCGAGTCTTCCTTTGGAGCAAGTTGTGGAAACGACCAAGGCTGTCTTGTTTGACAGAATGGGCTTGGATAAATGAAACAAGATCAACTAAAGGCTTGGCAGCCAGACCAGTTTGACCGCTTTGTCCGTATCCTAGAACAAGACCAGCTCAATCACGCCTATCTCTTTTCAGGTTTCTTTGGAAGCTTGGAAATGGCGCAGTTTTTGGCTAAGAGCCTCTTTTGTAGGGATAAGGTAGGCGTTCTACCATGTGAGAAATGCCGAAACTGCAAGCTGATTGAGCAGGAAGAATTTCCCGATGTTACTTTAATCAAGCCAGTCAATCAGGTCATCAAGACAGAACGCATTCGGGAATTGGTGGCTCAGTTTTCCCAAGCAGGGATTGAAAGCCAGCAACAGGTTTTTATCATCGAGCAAGCGGAAAAGATGCATCCCAACGCAGCTAATTCTCTGCTCAAGGTTATCGAAGAACCTCAGAGTGAAGTTTACATTTTCTTCTTAACTAGTGATGAGGAAAAAATCTTGCCGACAATCCGTAGTCGGACCCAGATTTTCCATTTTAATAAGCAAGAAGAAAAGCTCATCCATCAATTAGAACAAGCAGGTCTGGTCAAGAAAAAAGCGACTCTTTTAGCTCAGTTTAGTCAATCGCGTGCTGAAGCTGAAAAGTTGGTCGATCAGGCTAGTTTTTGGACCTTGGTGGATGAAAGTGAACGCCTACTGACCTGGTTATTAGCTAAGAAAAAAGAAAGTTATCTCCAAGTTGCGAAATTAGCCAGCTTGGCAGATGATAAGGAAAAGCAGGATCAGGTCTTGCGAATCCTCGAAGTTCTCTGTGGACAGGACCTCTTGCAAGTAAGGATTCGACAGATTTTACAAGATTTACTAGAAGCTAGAAAAATGTGGCAGGCTAATGTCAGCTTTCAAAATGCCATGGAATACCTGGTCTTGAAAGAAATATAAACTCATACTCTTCGAAAATCAAATTCAAACCACGTCAACGTCGCCTTGCCGTACTCAAGTACAGCCTGCGGCTAGTTTCCTAGTTTGCTCTTTGATTTTCATTGAGTATTAAAAATGAACGATATAGAAAGGAAAGGGCTGGTTTATGGACAAAAAAGAATTATTTGACGCGCTGGATGATTTTTCCCAACAATTACTGGTGACCTTGGCCGATGTGGAAGCCATCAAGAAAAATCTCAAGAGCCTGGTAGAGGAAAATACAGCTCTTCGATTGGAAAATAGTAAGTTGCGCGAACGCTTAGGCGAGGTGGAAGCAGATACACCCGTTAAGGCCAAGCATGTTCGTGAAAGTGTCCGCCGAATCTATAAAGACGGGTTTCACGTATGTAATGATTTTTATGGACAACGTCGAGAACAGGACGAAGAATGTATGTTCTGTGACGAGTTGTTATACAGGGAGTAAGCATGCAGATTCAAAAAAGTTTTAAGGGACAAACTCCCTATGGCAAACTTTACCTAGTAGCAACGCCGATTGGCAATCTAGATGACATGACCTTTCGTGCCATCCAGACTCTAAAAGAAGTGGACTGGATTGCTGCTGAGGACACGCGCAATACAGGGCTTTTGCTCAAACATTTTGACATTTCCACCAAGCAGATTAGTTTTCATGAGCATAATGCCAAGGAAAAGATTCCTGATTTGATTGGTTTTCTGAAAGCAGGGCAAAGTATTGCTCAGGTATCCGATGCGGGTCTACCTAGTATCTCGGACCCTGGTCATGATTTGGTCAAGGCAGCTATTGAGGAAGAAATCGCAGTTGTTACCGTTCCAGGTGCCTCTGCAGGGATTTCGGCCTTGATTGCCAGTGGTTTAGCGCCACAACCACATATCTTTTATGGTTTCATACCGAGAAAGTCAGGCCAGCAAAAGCAATTTTTCGACTTGAAAAAAGATTATCCAGAAACTCAGATTTTCTATGAATCGCCCCACCGTGTAGCGGATACGTTAGAAAATATGCTAGAAGTCTACGGTGACCGCTCGGTAGTCTTGGTCAGGGAATTGACCAAAATCTATGAAGAATACCAACGAGGAAAGATTTCAGAGCTACTAGAAAGCATCGCTGAAACGCCACTCAAGGGCGAATGCCTTCTCATCGTTGAAGGTGCCAGTCAGGATGTGGAGGAAAAGGACGAGGAGGACTTGTTTTCAGAAATCCAATCTCGTATCCAGCAAGGCATGAAGAAAAATCAAGCCATTAAGGAAGTTGCGAAACTCTACCAGTGGAATAAAAGCCAACTCTACGCTGCCTACCACGAATGGGAAGAAAATCAAGAAAATGACTAAACAGGGAAGTTTGCCATCTTCCCTTTTTTTGTTATACTAGTAGAAGAAAAATTTAGAAAGATTTGTGGGTGTCAAACACTCTAGTAGCTTGTTTTGATATGAACTTAGGTTCCACCCAAAGAGGTATTAGTGTCATGTCTCAATCTTATATCAATGTTATCGGAGCAGGTTTGGCAGGGTCTGAAGCAGCTTACCAAATCGCAGAACGTGGTATTCCAGTTAAACTCTATGAAATGCGTGGTGTCAAGTCAACACCTCAACACAAAACAGACAATTTTGCTGAATTGGTTTGTTCCAATTCCTTACGAGGGGATGCTTTGACCAATGCAGTTGGGCTTCTCAAGGAAGAAATGCGTCGCTTGGGTTCTGTCATTTTGGAATCTGCTGAAGCTACACGTGTTCCTGCTGGTGGTGCCCTTGCGGTGGACCGCGATGGTTTCTCCCAGATGGTGACTGAGAAAGTGGGCAATCACCCCTTGATTGAAGTGGTTCGTGATGAAATCACAGAATTGCCAACGGATGTTATTACAGTTGTCGCTACTGGTCCTTTAACCAGCGATGCCCTAGCTGAAAAGATTCATGCACTTAATGACGGCGATGGTTTCTATTTCTACGACGCGGCGGCGCCGATTATCGATGTCAACACCATCGATATGAGCAAGGTCTATCTCAAGTCTCGTTATGACAAGGGAGAGGCGGCCTACCTCAACGCTCCAATGACCAAACAAGAATTTATGGATTTCCATGAAGCATTGATCAATGCGGAAGAAGCCCCGCTCAATTCGTTTGAAAAAGAAAAGTACTTTGAAGGTTGTATGCCTATCGAAGTCATGGCTAAGCGTGGCATTAAAACCATGCTTTATGGTCCGATGAAGCCAGTCGGTTTGGAGTATCCAGACGATTATACAGGCCCTCGTGACGGGGAGTTCAAAACACCGTATGCAGTTGTCCAGCTTCGTCAGGATAATGCGGCTGGTAGCCTCTACAATATCGTCGGTTTCCAGACCCACCTCAAATGGGGAGAACAAAAGCGTGTCTTCCAAATGATTCCAGGTCTTGAAAATGCGGAGTTTGTTCGCTATGGGGTCATGCACCGCAATTCTTACATGGATTCACCAAATCTTCTGGAGCAGACCTATCGTTCTAAGAAACAGCCAAACCTTTTCTTTGCTGGTCAAATGACGGGTGTAGAAGGCTATGTTGAGTCAGCAGCTTCAGGCTTGGTTGCAGGTATTAACGCAGCTCGTCTCTTTAAGGGTGAAAGTGAAGCTATCTTCCCAGAGACCACAGCGATTGGAAGTCTAGCTCATTACATCACTCATGCGGACAGCAAGCATTTCCAGCCCATGAATGTCAATTTTGGGATTATCAAGGAATTGGATGGCGAGCGTATCCGTGATAAGAAGGCTCGTTATGAAAAAATTGCAGAGCGTGCTCTTACCGACTTAGAGGAATTTTTAACTGTCTAATTTTTTTCAAAGAATTGCTCATGATACTATAAAAATCTTAGAAATTGTGATAAAATAGGTAGGATAAAAAAAGGAGAGTAAAAATGGCGAATCCCAAGTATAAACGTATTTTAATCAAGTTATCAGGTGAAGCCCTTGCCGGTGAACGTGGCGTAGGGATTGATATCCAAACAGTTCAAACAATCGCAAAAGAGATTCAAGAAGTTCATAGCTTAGGTATCGAAATTGCCCTTGTTATTGGTGGAGGAAATCTCTGGCGTGGAGAACCTGCTGCAGAAGCAGGAATGGACCGTGTTCAGGCAGATTACACTGGAATGCTTGGGACTGTTATGAATGCTCTTGTGATGGCAGATTCATTGCAACAAGTTGGTGTCGATACGCGTGTACAAACAGCCATTGCCATGCAACAAGTGGCAGAACCTTATGTACGTGGACGTGCTCTTCGTCACCTTGAAAAAGGCCGTATCGTTATCTTTGGTGCCGGAATTGGTTCACCTTACTTCTCAACAGATACAACAGCAGCCCTTCGTGCAGCTGAAATCGAAGCGGATGCCATCCTTATGGCTAAAAATGGTGTCGACGGTGTTTACAATGCCGATCCTAAGAAAGACAAGACAGCTGTTAAATTTGAAGAATTGACCCACCGTGATGTTATCAATAAAGGTCTTCGTATCATGGACTCAACAGCTTCAACCCTCTCTATGGACAACGACATTGACTTGGTTGTCTTTAACATGAACCAACCAGGCAACATCAAACGTGTCGTATTTGGTGAAAATATCGGAACAACAGTTTCAAACAATATCGAAGAAAAGGAATAAGAAAATTATGGCTAACGCAATTGTAGAAAAAGCTAAAGAGAGAATGACCCAGTCTCACCAATCACTTGCTCGTGAATTTGGTGGTATCCGTGCTGGCCGTGCCAATGCAAGCTTGCTAGACCGTGTACATGTAGAATACTATGGAGTAGAAACTCCTCTTAACCAAATCGCTTCAATTACTATTCCAGAAGCGCGTGTTTTGTTGGTAACACCATTTGACAAGTCTTCATTGAAAGACATCGAACGTGCCTTGAACGCTTCTGATCTTGGTATTACACCAGCTAATGACGGTTCTGTGATCCGCTTGGTTATCCCAGCTCTTACAGAAGAAACTCGTCGTGACCTTGCTAAAGAAGTGAAGAAGGTCGGTGAAAATGCTAAAGTGGCTGTCCGCAATATCCGTCGTGATGCTATGGATGAAGCTAAGAAACAAGAAAAAGCAAAAGAAATCACTGAAGACGAATTGAAGACTCTTGAAAAAGATATTCAAAAAGTAACAGACGATGCTGTGAAACACATCGACGACATGACTGCCAATAAAGAAAAAGAAATCTTGGAAGTCTAAAAATAAACAGAAAAACTCAGTTGGCATTGCTGGCTGAGTTTTATTCGAAAGAAGGAAATATGAATACAAATCTTGCAAGTTTTATCGTTGGACTCATCATCGATGAAAATGACCGTTTTTACTTTGTGCAAAAGGATGGTCAAACCTATGCTCTTGCTAAGGAAGAAGGTCAACATACAGTAGGGGATACGGTCAAAGGTTTTGCCTACACGGATATGAAGCAAAAACTCCGCTTGACCACTCAAGAAGTTACTGCGACTCAGGACCAATTTGGTTGGGGAACCGTAACAGAAGTTCGAAAGGACTTGGGTGTCTTTGTCGATACCGGTCTACCTGATAAGGAAATCGTTGTGTCACTCGATATCCTCCCTGAGCTCAAGGAACTCTGGCCTAAGAAGGGCGACAAACTCTACATCCGTCTTGAAGTGGACAAGAAAGACCGTATCTGGGGACTCTTGGCTTATCAAGAAGACTTCCAACGTCTGGCTCGTCCTGCCTACAACAACATGCAGAACCAAAACTGGCCAGCCATTGTTTACCGTCTCAAGCTGTCAGGAACATTTGTTTACCTACCAGAGAATAACATGCTTGGTTTCATTCACCCAAGTGAACGCTACGCAGAGCCACGTTTGGGGCAAGTGTTAGATGCGCGTGTCATCGGTTTCCGTGAAGTGGACCGTACTCTTAACCTCTCCCTCAAACCACGTTCTTTTGAAATGTTGGAAAATGATGCTCAGATGATTTTGACCTACTTGGAAAGCAATGGCGGTTTCATGACCTTAAATGATAAGTCATCTCCAGACGACATCAAGGCAACCTTTGGCATTTCTAAAGGTCAGTTCAAGAAAGCACTCGGTGGCTTGATGAAGGCTGGCAAAATCAAGCAAGACCAGTTTGGTACAGAGTTGATTTAGGTCTTATAGACATGATAAAGAAACTTGAAGAAATGAGTTTAGAGGAACTCTGGCAACTTTTTCCTATTTTTCTAGTAGAGCACAAGTCAGAGTGGAAAGACTGGTATGAATCGGAAAAAGCAAATCTGAAAAAAATATTGGGTGCAAATGTTATTAAAAGAATAGAACATATCGGTAGCACTGCTATCCCTAATATTTGGGCCAAAAATATCGTTGATATTCTGCTAGAAGTAGGTAAAATAGCGGATTTAGCAAGAGTTAGGGATTTATTGGTGAAGAATGGTTGGCTAGTGATGTCAGAGAGTCCTAACAGGATTTCGCTAAATAAAGGATATACAGATCAGGGATTTGCTGAGAAAGTTTTTCATTTACATTTGCGAATGACGGGAGATCATGACGAGATTTATTTTAGAGATTATCTCTGCCAGCATCCTGATATCGCCCAAGCGTATCAGGAATTAAAACTAAGTTTGTGGAAAAAATTTGAACACAATCGAGACGCCTATACAGATGCTAAAACAGATTTTATAAACCACTACGTTTCAGAGGCTAAGTCCAGTAATTTTCAAGAATCAGAAAAGTGTTATCAAAAAAGTCTTGATAGGAGAAAGAATTGAGAAAATCATTTTACACTTGGCTCATGACCGAGCGCAATCCTAAAAGTAACAGTCCCAAAGCTATCTTGGCAGACCTCGCTTTTGAAGAGTCAGCCTTCCCAAAACACACAGATGATTTTGATGAGGTGAGTCGCTTTTTGGAGGAGCATGCCAGTTTCTCTTTTAACCTAGGAGACTTTGACGCTATCTGGCAAGAATACTTAGAACACTAGCATGATTCACTGGGTTTGGGCTAGTAATTTCTCCACCCCTTTGCTATAATAAAAAGAAATAAAAGGATTAGAGAGGTTCTTTATTTGAAGGAACATTCAATAGACATTCAACTGAGTCATCCAGATGACTTGTTCCATCTTTTTGGTTCCAATGAGCGCCATCTTCGTTTGATGGAAGAAGAGCTCGATGTGGTGATTCATGCTCGTACGGAGATTGTGCAGGTTATCGGAGAAGAGTCTGCCTGTGAGGAAGCCCGTCAGGTTATTCAGGCTTTGATGGTCTTGGTAAATCGTGGAATGACAGTCGGCACGCCAGATGTGGTGACTGCGATTAGCATGGTCAAAAACGATGAAATCGACAAGTTTGTCGCCCTTTACGAAGAAGAAATTATCAAGGACAATACTGGGAAACCAATTCGTGTCAAAACCTTGGGTCAAAAGCTTTATGTGGACAGTGTCAAACAGCATGATGTGACCTTTGGAATCGGACCTGCAGGGACAGGGAAGACCTTTCTTGCAGTGACCTTGGCAGTGACTGCCCTTAAACGCGGGCAGGTCAAGCGGATTATCCTTACTCGTCCAGCAGTGGAAGCAGGTGAGAGTCTAGGATTTCTTCCGGGTGATCTCAAGGAGAAGGTCGATCCTTATCTTCGACCAGTTTATGATGCCTTGTATCAGATTCTCGGGAAAGACCAAACGACCCGTCTCATGGAGCGTGAGATTATCGAAATCGCGCCCCTTGCCTATATGCGTGGCCGGACTTTGGATGATGCCTTTGTCATTCTCGATGAGGCACAAAATACGACCATCATGCAGATGAAGATGTTCTTGACTCGTTTAGGCTTTAATTCGAAGATGATTGTCAATGGAGATATCAGCCAGATTGACCTGCCACGTAATGTTAAGTCCGGTTTGATTGATGCTCAAGAAAAGCTCAAGAACATTCACCAAATCGACTTTGTTCATTTTTCAGCCAAGGATGTGGTTCGCCATCCAGTTGTCGCTCAGATTATCCGAGCTTATGAACCGGCTCCAGTTAAGGTTGAAGAAAAGAACCAAGAAACAGAATAGCAAAAGAGCAGTTCAATTTGAACTGCTCTTTTTTAATGAGTGTATAGCTTTAAACAAGTTCGTCGATAGACGTGTGATCTTTATCGAGACCTTGAGCAACTGGGAGGCTGGTCAAGTAACCTTTATAAGTGGTCACACCTTGACGCAAGCCTTCATCTTCAGCAATTGCTTGTGCGAATCCTTTGCCAGCCAGAGCTTCGATATAAGGAAGAGTGACATTGGTTAGGGCGATGGTTGAAGTACGAGCAACTGCACCAGGGATATTGGCAACGGCATAGTGGAGAACACCGTATTTTTCATAGACAGGTTCATCGTGCGTTGTCACACGGTCAGCTGTCTCGATAACGCCACCTTGGTCAACGGCAACATCAACGATGACAGAGCCTGGACGCATTTGTTTGACCATCTCATCTGTCACCAATTTCGGTGCTTTGGCACCAGGGATGAGAACTGCACCAATCACCACATCAGCATCTCTCACACTTGCTTCGATGTTGAATGAATTAGACATAAGAGTTTGAATTTGGTTTCCAAAGACTTCTTCTAGAACCGAGAGACGCTTAGCGCTGATATCTAAAATAGTCACTTGAGCACCAAGACCAAGGGCAATGCGGGCAGCATGTGTACCGACGACACCACCACCGATGATAGTTACTTTTCCTTTTGGAACGCCTGGTACACCACCTAGTAGGACACCAGAACCACCAGCTTGCTTAGTAAGGAAGTGGGCTCCGATTTGAACAGCCATACGACCAGCAACCTCACTCATAGGAACGAGGAGTGGTAGTTGTCCTTGATTATCACGAACAGTTTCATAGGCAATTCCTGTTGTTTTTGCTGCTAGCATAGCATCTGCTAATTCTGGAGCAGCGGCCATGTGCAAGTAGGTGAAGAGAAGAAGATCGTCGCGCAAATAACCATATTCAGAAGCTAGTGGTTCTTTTACTTTCACGACCAACTCGGCAGCCCAGGCTTCAGCAGCAGTAGCGACAATCACAGCTCCTTGCTTTTGATAGTCTGCATCAGTAAATCCTGAACCGAGACCAGCATTTGTTTCAATGAGGACACGATGTCCACGACTGACTAAACTGTGGACGCCAGCAGGAGTGAGGGCAACACGGTTTTCATTATTTTTAATTTCTTTTGGAATTCCGATTAACATAGAGATAACCTACCTTTCAATTGACGGTCTTGTTTTAGTTGTCACATTTAAGTTCATAGATCAAAAATGTGATGGTTTTATTGTATATGAAACCGCTTCAAAAATCAAGAAAAACTTGTCATCCAAATTTATTTATGCTAGACTAGTGAGAATCAAGCTCTAATGGAGAAAAAGTATGGAATCAATATTTGTGAAATTTGCCCAGTATCCATCTATAGAAACGGAGCGTTTATTGCTCCGACCTGTAACCTTGGACGATGCAGAAGCTATGTTTGAGTATGCTTCAGACAGAGAAAATACACGCTATACTTTTCCAACAAATCAAAGCTTAGAAGAAACTAAGAATAACATTGCTCAGTTTTACTTGGCTAATCCCTTGGGCCGTTGGGGAATCGAACTAAAAAGCACTGGTCAGTTTATCGGAACTATTGACTTGCACAAGATTGATCCCATTCTCAAAAAAGCAGCTATTGGATACATTATCAATAAAAAGTATTGGAATCAAGGATTGACGACAGAAGCCAATCGTGCCGTGATTGAACTGGCTTTTGAGAAGATTGGAATGAACAAGTTGACCGCTCTTCATGACAAAGACAATCCCGCATCTGGCAAGGTCATGGAGAAATCAGGTATGCGTTTTTCCCACGAAGAACCCTATGCCAGAATGGATAATAAAGAACCAGGTCGAATTATCACAAGAGTTCATTATGTCTTGACCAAGGAAGACTATTTTGCAAATAAATAAGCAGGTGAAAAGATTTTTCAGCTGTTTTTTCTTTCTCTTGCGAATAACTTAAGAGAGGAGAAAATATGGAAGCAATTATCGAGAAAATTAAAGAGTATAAAATCATTGTCATCTGTGCTGGTTTAGGTTTGGCCTTGGGCGGATTTTTCCTACTAAAGCCAACTTCACAAACATCTGTGAAAGAAACAAACTTGCAGGCTGAAGTTGCAGCTGTTTCAAAGGATTCATCATCTGAAAAGGAAATCAAGAAGGAAGAAAAGGAAGAATCTCCTGAACAAGATCTAATCACAGTAGATGTTAAGGGGGCTGTTAAATCGCCAGGGATTTATGATTTGCCAGTAGGGAGTCGGGTTCATGATGCCGTTCAGAAGGCAGGTGGATTGACAGAGGAAGCAGATAGTAAATCGCTCAATCTCGCTCAGAAAGTCAGTGACGAGGCTCTTGTCTATGTTCCAACTAAGGGAGAAGAAGCAGCTAGCCAGCAGACTGGTTCTGGAACGACTCCTTCGACAAGTAAAGATAAGAAGGTCAACCTCAATAAAGCTAGTCTGGAAGAACTCAAGCAGGTCAAAGGCTTGGGAGGAAAACGAGCGCAGGATATTATCGACCATCGTGAGGCAAATGGCAAATTCAAGTCGGTAGATGAATTAAAGAAAGTCTCTGGTATAGGCGCTAAGACCATAGAAAAGCTAAAAGATTATGTCACAGTGGATTAAGAATTTCCCTATTCCTCTAATCTATCTGAGCTTTCTGTTGCTCTGGCTTTACTATGCCATTTTTGGAGTGTCCTATCTCGCTCTGCTAGGTTTTGTTTTTTTGCTGATCTGCCTCTTTTTCCAATTTCCTTGGAAATCGGCTGGTAAAGTTCTAGCGATTTGTGGAGTTTTTGGAATTTGGTTTTTGTTTCAAAATTGGCAACAGACACAAGCTAGTCAGAACCTAGTGGATTCTGTTGAGAGGGTACGGATTTTACCAGATACCATCAAAGTCAATGGAGACAGTCTGTCCTTTCGGGGCAAGGCTGACGGCAGCACTTTCCAAGTTTACTATAAACTCCAGTCCGAGGAGGAGAAAGAGTACTTTCAAGCCTTAACAGACCTTCACGAGATAGAGCTAGAAGGGAAAGTCTCTGAACCTGAAGGACAGAGAAATTTTGGTGGATTTGACTACCAAGCCTATCTAAAGACTCAAGGGATTTACCAGACACTGACTATCAAGAACATCCAGTCGCTTAAAAAGGTTAACAGTTGGGATATAGGAGAAAATCTGTCTAGTTTACGTCGAAAGGCTGTAGTTTGGATCAAGACGTACTTTCCAGATCCTATGCGCAATTATATGACAGGTCTTCTTTTAGGACATTTGGACACGGACTTTGAGGAGATGAATGAGCTTTATTCCAGTCTTGGAATTATCCATCTCTTTGCCTTGTCGGGTATGCAGGTGGGCTTCTTTATGGATGCTTTTAAGAAACTCCTCTTGCGATTGGGCTTGACCCAAGAAAAGTTGAAGTGGCTAACTTATCCCTTTTCTCTTATCTATGCAGGTCTGACAGGATTTTCAGCATCGGTCATTCGCAGTCTCTTGCAAAAGTTACTGGCCCAACATGGTATTAAGGGTTTGGATAATTTTGCCTTGACGGTCCTTGTCCTTTTTATCATTATGCCAAACTTTTTCCTAACTGCAGGAGGAGTCTTGTCCTGCGCTTATGCTTTTATCTTGACCATGACTAGCAAAGAAGGCGATGGGATCAAGGCAGTTGCTAGAGAAAGTCTAGTCATTTCCTTGGGAATATTGCCTATTCTATCCTTCTATTTTGCAGAATTTCAGCCTTGGTCTATCATTTTGACCTTTGTCTTTTCCTTTCTGTTTGATGTGGTCTTTTTGCCACTTTTGTCCATCTTATTTATTCTGTCCTTTATTTACCCAGTCACTCAGTTTAACTTTGTCTTTGAGTGGTTGGAGAATATCATTCGATTGGTATCGCAGCTGGCAAGCAGGCCTCTGGTCTTTGGTCAACCCAACGCATGGCTGTTAATTCTACTGTTAATTTCCTTGGCAATACTGTATGATTTTAGGAAAAATATCAAAAGAGTAGCTGGAGTCAGCTTATTGATTATAGGTCTCTTTTTCCTAACCAAACATCCGCTGGGTAATGAAATCACCATGCTGGATGTGGGGCAAGGTGAAAGTATTTTCCTACGGGATGTGACTGGGAAAACTATTCTCATAGATGTAGGTGGTAAGGCAGAATCTGATAAGAAAATCGAGGCTTGGCAAGAAAAGTCGACGACCAGCACTGCCCAGCGTACCTTGATTCCCTATCTTAAAAGTCGAGGAGTAGATAAGATTGACCAGCTGATTTTGACCAATACAGACAAGGAACACGTTGGTGATTTACTGGAGGTGACCAAGGCTTTCCATGTTGGGGAGATTTTAGTATCAAAAGGAAGTCTGACACAGAAGGAATTTGTAGCGGAACTAGAAGCAAGTCAAAACAAGGTACGTAGTGTGGTAGCTGGGGAGAATTTCCCGATTTTTGGCAGTTTCTTAGAAGTCCTATCTCCAAGGAAGATTGGAGATGGGAATCGTGATGATTCTCTGGTTCTTTATGGAAAACTTTTGGATAAGCACTTTCTCTTCATAGGAAATTTGAAAGAGAAGGGAGAGAAGGATCTTCTAAAGCAATACCCTGGCTTAGAGGTGGATGTCCTGAAAGCAGGCCAACATGGTGCTAAAACCTCATCAAATCCAGCTTTCCTAGAAAAAATCAAACCAGAAATTACTCTCATTTCAGTCGGAAAGAGCAATCGTGCGAAACTCCCCCATCAGGAAACCTTGACACGACTGGAAAGTATCAAGAGTAAGATCTACCGAACTGACCAGCAAGGGGCTATCCGCTTTACAGGGTGGAATAGTTGGAGAATTGAAACGGTTCGATAAAATAGACAAACTTTTCGAAAAATTGACTTTTTATCTTGACAAGGAATAGAAAACTTGGTATCATATAAAAGTTGAGAAAAGCAGAAGTGAGAGCTTCTCGCCTTGTGACATCAAGTTGCCTGGCCCTACGGATGAAAAGTTTCTAAGAAACGCTATCATAACGTGCGGGCTTGTATTATTACGAGTCCGCTATTGTTTTTCTCTAATAATAAAAAAGAGGTGAAAACCATAGCAAAGCAAGACTTATTCATCAATGATGAAATTCGTGTACGTGAAGTTCGCTTGATCGGTCTTGAGGGAGAACAGCTAGGCATCAAGCCACTCAGCGAAGCGCAAGCATTGGCTGATAGTGCAAATGTTGACTTAGTATTGATTCAACCCCAAGCAAAACCACCTGTTGCTAAAATTATGGACTACGGTAAGTTCAAATTTGAGTACCAGAAAAAGCAAAAAGAACAACGTAAAAAACAAAGTGTTGTTACTGTGAAAGAAGTTCGTCTGAGTCCAACTATTGACAAGGGTGACTTTGACACAAAACTTCGCAATGCACGCAAGTTCCTTGAAAAAGGAAATAAAGTTAAGGTATCCATTCGCTTTAAAGGGCGTATGATCACCCATAAAGAGATTGGTGCAAAAGTTTTAGCCGAGTTTGCTGAAGCAACACAAGATATTGCGATCATCGAACAACGAGCTAAGATGGATGGACGCCAAATGTTCATGCAGTTGGCGCCAGCAACTGACAAAAAATAATTGTCAGAAAGTTAAATAAAGGAGAAAAAATCATGCCAAAACAAAAAACACACCGCGCATCAGCTAAACGTTTCAAACGTACAGGTTCTGGTGGACTTAAACGTTTCCGTGCTTACACTTCTCACCGTTTCCACGGAAAAACTAAGAAACAACGTCGTCATCTTCGTAAAGCATCTATGGTGCATTCAGGAGATTTCAAACGTATCAAAGCAATGCTTACTCGCTTGAAATAATAGCCTAACAGTAAGTAAACAATTCTAGGAAATATTTGGAGGAAATAAAACATGGCACGTGTTAAAGGTGGCGTTGTATCACGCAAACGTCGTAAACGTATTCTTAAATTAGCAAAAGGTTACTATGGAGCTAAACACATCTTGTTCCGTACTGCAAAAGAACAAGTAATGAACTCTTACTACTATGCATACCGTGACCGTCGTCAGAAAAAACGTGACTTCCGCAAACTTTGGATCACTCGTATCAATGCGGCAGCTCGTTTGAACGGACTTTCATACTCACAATTGATGCATGGTTTGAAATTGGCTGAAATCGAAGTTAACCGTAAAATGCTTGCTGACTTGGCTGTTAACGATGCAGCAGCTTTCACAGCTCTTGCAGATGCAGCTAAAGCAAAACTTGGTAAATAATAACAAACTGTTTCATTCTTACTCTCGTGGTTTTTATCGCTGGAGTAAGGTGAAACTTTTTTGTTTTCCTTAAATGATTTTCTATTTTAGAGAGTAAATGACAGATTTTTTCAAAGAAAATAGGATATTTCTTGTATAATAGGAATATCTAAAAAAGATTTGGAGTTTGAAGAAGATGATAGTAGGTATTGATTTAGGAACGACTAATTCTTTAGTAGGGGTATACCAAGATGGCCAGGTCAAGTTGATTCCCAATGCTTTTGGTGAGTATTTGACTCCTTCTGTTGTGGCTTTAGATGACAATGATGAGATTATAGTTGGAAAAATTGCCAAGGAACGCTTGGTGACCCACCCAGATAAGACGGTTTCTCAGTTCAAGCGTTTTATGGGGACCAAACATGAGTTGACTCTAGGAAATCGAGCATATAAGGCTGAAGAATTAAGCTCTTTTATCATTCGAAAGTTGGTAGACGATGCAGAGACCTATCTTGGAGAAAAGGTTGAGGAAGTGATTGTCAGTGTTCCAGCCTATTTCAACGATGCTCAACGCTATGCGACCAAACTAGCAGGGAAATTTGCAGGCGTTCAGATTGATCGGATTATCAATGAACCTTCCGCAGCGGCTCTTGCTAAAAGATCTATGGTAAACCAAGAAGATCAATCTTTTATTGTGGTCGATTTTGGCGGTGGTACTCTTGACATTTCAGTTGTAGAGCTTTTTGATAACATTGTCGAAATCGTGTCGATCGCAGGGGACAATCGTTTGGGAGGCGAAGACTTCACTGCGGCTATTGCTGAGGAATTTTTAGTTTCTAATCAATTAACCAAGGATACGATTTCACGAGAATTTTATAGCAAAATTCTGGTACAGGCTGAAAAGAAAAAGGTAGAACTCAATGAGAAAGAAGAAGTAAAGATGACAGTTCTGGACCAAGAACAGGAATACACTTTAGACTTGAGCTACCAGCGTTTTTATGAGCTTTGTCAACCTCTGCTAGCCCGTGTTAAGGCCGTTTTGGACCGTGCCTTGATGGATGCGCGCTATAGCTATGTATCATCAGATAACTTTGTTCTTGTTGGTGGGACTTCGAAACTCCGCTTGGTTCAGGACTTTTTATCTTACTGTATCAATCAAATGGTGCAGGTTTCAGATGATCCTGATCGGATGATTGCGAGAGGTTGTGCCCTTTTAGCAGGAATAAAAGAACGCCAGGGTGAGATACGAGATTTATTACTGTCTGATATTTGTCCTTTTACACTGGGGATTGAGATAGTTGGCGACCGCTTTTCGCCGATTATTGAGCGAAATTCTACCCTCCCTGCTTCACGCATCGAACAGTACTATACGGCTGAATTGGGACAGAGCCAAGTCAAGATAAAGGTCTATCAAGGTGAGATGATGAAAGCATCACAAAATCTGTTCCTAGGAGAATTAGAAGTTCCCGTCCCTGTGAATACTCGAGTAAATGAAAGTTTCACAGTTCGATTTACCTATGATTTAAATGGGATTTTGGATGTCGAAGTGAAAATTGATTCAACACAGGAAGTCTTTAGTCATGTTATTCTCCAAGATAGTGTTACTCTGACAGAAAAGGAAATCAAGGCTAAGCAAGTAGAGTTGACTCGCTATAAGATCAATGCTCAAGAAACAGAGGTTTATCGTTTCTTGATTGAAAAAGCGAATCGTGTGTACAGTATGCTCTTGGGGAGAAGAAGAGATGAGCTAATGGCTGAAACTAGACGATTTGAAGAAGAGGTCAGTCAAGCATCTGTTTATCATTTGCCAAAACTTTATCAATCATTTTCAAACTATCTAGACTTTCTAGAGCGAGGACTATAAAAGAGGAGACCTTATGAATATATGGGAAACTTTAGGGATAGAGCCAACGACTGACGTCAAGCTTATTAGAAGGCGTTATGCTGAATTGGTTCGGCTCTATCACCCAGAAGACCAACCAGAAATTTACCAAGAAATTGTTGAAGCTTACCAAAAAGCCCTGACTTATGCGAGGTCTAGAAACACAAGACCAGAAAATAGTCTCAAAAAAGCGAGTGACTCTCAAGAAGCTACTGAACTTGAAGAAGAGGCGAATGAAAAGCCTAACTCTAGTCTCAACTTTGAAAACTTGACTGAAAAAACGAAGACTGAGAACGAAGAGTCTGAAAGATCTGGTCTTGATTTCAGTGATTATCAGCAATCGACTGATAAAACCAGCGATTCCTTTAACTTTGAAACCTTTAAAGCAGAAGAGAATGAGCAAAAGTCCACCCTTGACTTTAGTGACTATGATGAGGAAGTTCAGCTAAATGGAGATTCTGAAGAAAGAGCTACGAATACCCTCAACTTTGAAACGTTTGGTGACGAAGAGAACCGTGGGCAAGAAGGAACAACAAGGTCTACTCTTGACTTTAGTAGTTATAATGAAGCAGCCTATTTGATTCGAAATGCGATTGAAAGTATTGTTAAAAATGATGATTACAGTCCAGAAGAACAAGAGCATCTATGGCGTCAGTTCTTTCATCAGTATCAGTATGATATGGACATTGTTCAATCCGTTTTAGAGGAAATGGATGTTTATATTTTTAATAAACCGGAGCAATTTTCTATCCTCATTCCCTTGCTGGAAGACTATATACCTGACTTCCGATACTGGGGCTATTACTATAAACTGAAGCATTGGAAGGTTAAAAGAGCTACCGCCTACAAAAATGGAGAGTCTCTTGAAGATGCAAAAAAAGAAATTTCGAATTTGTATTCTTCTTATCGTTTATGTCAAGCAATCCTTGAAGATTCCCAAAGAGCTAATCAGATTGGAACTTGGATAAAATTTTTCAGTCAATCATTTTCTCCTAGTACTGTCCTTTTTCTCTTGAATAACAGTAAACAAATGATTACTTGCATTCCAGTTTTGGCTTATATCTTGGAGAAGATTAAACCAGAGGTTGGAGAAGAGGAACAAAAAGCCTATGATGAACTTCTAGCTTACTTTGAGGAATTACAAGCAGATTCAGAAGAACCATTCGATATCCATTCTTATAATTTGCTAAATCCATCGGAGGTTGAGGAAAAACTATATCTTTTACTCTATAGTCCATACCAAGACGAGTACAAACTGTTACGTGATTGGCAATATCTTTTTGAAACAGTTCAAGATCACACGCTCCTACTTGATTTGTTAGAAAAGGTGGACGTCTATCCTTTAACCAATGCGAAAGTGTTAGCTCTCGTTCTTCAATTTGTAGAGCGTTACAGTGATGAGGAATCAAATCCTTACCTGAAAAAACTTCATTTCTGGAAGAGTGTCCAGTCTTATCCTTCAGTAGTAGAGGAGTACGCACTAGATAAAAAAGAAAATTTTGACTACTGGTACCATGAAGGTTATCTCTATATTGATAAGCTCACCAAGAGTGATGAAGATATCAATGATTGGGAGAAGTGGAAAAGCTACTTTAAAGGAAGACCACGCATTCTAACGGTTTTGCTTCAACAGATCTATAAGGAGTACCATCGGTTTACAGACGGGGAGCTCCTGAGATATGTTTTAACTCCTTTTCCGACCTCTAAAATGGCTCCCCAAATGATGACGGAGGAGACAGACCAGAAACTCGAAGAGATGACAGCTTATGCCTATGAACTTAGTCATCCAAAGGCCAAGCTCTCTTATTTGGATTGGAAAAAAAGACAGGTCTTTAATAATAAGTTTCTTCAGATTTTCTCTGTCCTCTTTACGATTGTGAGTCTGATACTCAGTGTTCTAGAGCAACCTATTTATAATTCATGGGTACATGCTGGTATGTTGTCTCTCTTTTACGCCTATATGCTAAAATTAAGGCAAACACCGATTGAGGAAGGAGTGACAGCTAGGGGTTCAAAACGAAAATTCTACTACAGTCCCCATCCATGGTTCCTACTCATCTTGTTATTGCTCCTCGTCCTTCCATTCTTACCGTTTGGTCTCATCGGTGCCCTTATTTTCATTACATTTTTCTGTCTTATCGATGGTTTCCAAGTGAGTCAAGGGCTGAAGTGGGATTATTCTTTGGATAAGCTGATTCCTGTCGGTATCTTTCTTTCTGCTGGCTTCTTATCCGCTTTGGTAAATCGAAGCCAGATCATTTCCGGAGTTGCAATGATGTACTTCCATATTTTTGCAATCCTTGTGATTTGCTTGTCCTTTACAAGATTTAGTCCTGGATTTCCACCATCTCTGAAGAAAATTTTCATACCAGCAATCTTGGGAATCCTACTCTTTCAAACGTTGCCATATATTCACAGCCGTTTAGACATCTTTAATCCAACTATTCTACGAGATGAAACTCTGACCATAACGATTCTCCTCTTGTTAAATGGAATCGTCTTGTCTTATTTTACAAAGGAACAAGGTTTCATGATTGGTGTAAAGAAGGCCTTTATGATTTATGGATTGCAAATCTTTATTTTCCTAAGAAGACTGTTGCGAACCCTATTCGCACTTATACCTGATTTTAGCAAAATTTATTTTGAAAAAGACCTGTTAATCCTGAATAGCGAATTTGCTTTCTACTTCCTCGAGGGACTCTTTGTCCTGATCATGCTTTTCCTTATTCGCAATATACGCAAGGAAAATCGTAAAAGTTCTGCATAGAATGATAACCTAGAGAAGAGGACTCTGGTTCAAGTTCCTAGTAAATTTTCCTGAATAAAGGTATAATAGAACTATTCAAATGAAAGAGGTAATGAAGATGGCTTCAAAAATGCTACACACTTGCTTGCGAGTAGAAAACCTTGAAAAATCAATCGCTTTTTATCAAGATGCTTTTGGTTTTAAAGAATTGCGTCGCAGAGATTTTCCAGATCATGCTTTTACCATTGTCTATCTAGGACTTGAGGGGGATGACTATGAGTTGGAGTTGACTTACAACTATGATCATGGACCTTATGTTGTGGGTGACGGCTTTGCTCACATCGCTCTAAGTACACCTGACCTTGAGGCCCTACATCAAGAACATAGCGCTAAAGGCTATGAGGTGACAGCCCCTAATGGACTTCCAGGAACTCAACCAAACTATTACTTTGTCAAGGATCCTGATGGCTACAAGGTCGAAGTCATTCGTGAAAAATAATCCAGTAAGGTCAAGTAGAATGTTCGTTTTCTACTTGACTTTTTTTCTTTGAAAGAGTATACTAATACAAATTTAACCTTTAAGGGGAGTCCAGAGAGACTCACAAGGTGTCAGATAAAAGGGATAAGGGGACTCTCTGTGGAGACTTTTTAAGTGTGCGCATGAGTTCTAGCCTAACCCAACTGAGGCCTTGCATTAGCAAGGCCTTTTCTTTATCTGGTCCCCTTAAATTTAAGGAGGAAAAGTCATGAATCCCACATGTAAGAAGCGTTTGGGTGCCATTCGTTTGGAAACCATGAAGGTGGTCGCACAAGAGGAAATTGCGCCAGCAATCTTTGAATTAGTCCTAGAAGGGGAGATGGTTGAAGCCATGCGAGCCGGCCAATTTCTCCATCTGCGCGTGCCTGATGATGTCCATCTCTTGCGTCGTCCTATTTCAATTTCGTCTATTGACAAGATCAAGAAGCAGTGTCATCTCATTTATCGGATAGAGGGGGCTGGGACAGCTATTTTTTCAACTTTAAGACAGGGAGATACTCTTGATGTGATGGGGCCTCAGGGAAATGGTTTTGACTTGTCTGATTTAGACAATCAGAGCCAAGTTCTCCTCGTTGGTGGTGGGATTGGTGTTCCCCCCTTGCTTGAAGTGGCCAAGGAATTGCATGCGCGTGGGGTGAAAGTATTGACAGTCCTCGGTTTTGCCAACAAGGATGCTGTTATTCTCGAAACCGAATTGACCCAATATGGTCAGGTTTTTGTTACGACAGATGATGGTTCTTATGGTATCAAGGGAAATGTATCAGTCGTCATCAATGATTTAGACAGTCAATTTGATGCTGTTTACTCATGTGGGGCGCCTGGAATGATGAAGTATATCAATCAAAGATTTTATGATCACCCAAGAGCCTACCTATCTCTGGAATCTCGTATGGCTTGTGGGATGGGAGCTTGCTATGCCTGTGTCCTAAAAGTGCCAGATAGTGAGACTATTAGCCAACGTGTCTGTGAAGATGGCCCTGTTTTCCGTACAGGAACAGTTGTATTATAAGGAGAAAATCATGACTAAAAATCGTTTACAAGTTTCTCTCCCTGGTTTGGATTTGAAAAATCCCATCATTCCAGCATCAGGCTGTTTTGGTTTTGGTCAGGAGTATGCCAAGTACTATGATTTAGACCTTTTAGGCTCCATTATGATCAAGGCGACGACACTAGAACCCCGTTTTGGGAATCCAACTCCCAGAGTTGCAGAGACACCTGCCGGTATGCTCAATGCAATCGGTCTGCAAAATCCAGGTTTAGAAGCTGTTTTAGCTGAAAAGTTGCCTTGGCTGGAAAGAGAGTATCCTACGCTTCCCATCATCGCAAATGTTGCAGGCTTTTCAAAACAAGAGTACGCAGCTGTTTCTCGAGGAATTTCCAAGGCTACAAATGTAAAAGCTATCGAGCTTAATATCTCTTGTCCGAATGTGGATCACGGCAATCATGGACTTTTGATTGGGCAAGATCCTGATCTAGCTTATGAAGTGGTAAAAGCAGCTGTGGAAGCCTCTGATGTGCCAGTCTATGTCAAGTTAACCCCTAGTGTAACGGATGTTGTCACTATTGCTAAAGCCGCAGAAGATGCAGGAGCAAGTGGCCTAACCATGATCAATACCCTTGTCGGTATGCGCTTTGACCTTAAAACCAGAAAACCAATCCTAGCCAATGGAACAGGTGGAATGTCTGGACCAGCAGTCTTTCCAGTAGCCCTCAAACTCATCCGCCAAGTCGCCCAAACAACCGACCTTCCCATCATTGGAATGGGAGGAGTGGATTCTGCTGAAGCAGCGCTAGAAATGTATCTGGCTGGTGCCTCTGCTATCGGAGTTGGAACAGCCAATTTTACCAATCCATATGCCTGTCCTGATATTATTGAAAATTTACCAAAATTCATGGATAAATACGGCATTAGCAGTCTAGAAAATCTCCGTCAGGAAGTCAAAGCCAATCTGAGATAAGCTAGGTCTTCCTTATCGTCAACAAGAAATAGAATCTTCATCATTTTGTAATATTTCCGTCTGTTAACTATGTTACAATAGGGTTTAGAAAACGTTATTGGAGCATTTAAATGAAACGATGGAAAGTGGCCCTAGTAAGTGCTGGCTTATTGGGGTGTTTTTTTACTGTAGTGGAGACAGCAAAAGCAGAAGAGGGTTCTTGGCAAGGAAAGACCTACCTCAAAGCAGACGGGAAACCAGCAACCAACCAATGGATCTATGACCAAACGCAACAGGCCTGGTTTTATTTAACAGCTGATGGAAACCGTGCTGAGAACGGCTGGTTGACAGTTGGTAGTAAGGATTACTATTTTAACGAAGCTGGAAAATTAGCTACGAAAACGTGGGTTGGCCAGTACTATGTGACTGAAAGTGGTGCTAAAGCCAAGGAACAGTGGGTATTTAATCAGGAACAAGAATCTTGGTATTATCTCAAGTCTGATGGTCAGAAAGCGCAAAACGAATGGATTCAACAAGGTCAGGAAAAATATTACCTTAAAGAAGACGGGAAAATGGCCAAAGATGAGTGGATCACTCAAGGGCAGAACCAGTACTACATCAATTCACAAGGTAAAATGCTGAAAAATGCTTGGCTTGGTAAGAACTATATATCAGAAAATGGTCATAAGGTTAAACAAGCCTGGATTTATGATGACAACTATAGCAGTTGGTTCTACCTTCAACAAGATGGTACCTATGCTGAAAATGGCTGGTTAACCATAGATGGGAAGGACTACCATTTCAAATCAGGCGGTTATCTTTCAACTGAGCGTTGGATTGACCGCTTCTATGTTGCGAAGAGTGGAGCTAAATTGAAATCGGAATGGCTCTTTGATAAGAATTATGATGCTTGGTTTTACTTGAAAGCTGACGGAACCTATGCCGAAAAAGGCTGGGAAACGATTAAAGAAAAAGATTACCATTTCAAATCAGGCGGCTATCTTTCTACCGAGCGCTGGATAGATCGTTTCTATGTTGCGAAGAGTGGAGCTAAATTGAAATCGGAATGGCTCTTTGACAAGAATTATAACTCTTGGTTTTACTTGAAAGCTGACGGAACCTATGCTGAAAAAGGTTGGCAAACCATCAAAGGAAAGGATTACCATTTCAAATCTGGTGGCTACCTCTCTACGGAAACTTGGATTGACCGTAATTATGTGACAAGTAGTGGATCAAAAGCTGGTAAAGGATGGCTCTTTGATAAGAATTATAACTCATGGTTCTATATCAACTCTGATGGAAATTATGCCAATAAAGAATGGCTCTGGGATAATGGTTACTACTATCTCAAATCTGGTGGTTATATGGCTGCGAGTGAGTGGGTATGGTACAAGAATAACTGGTTCTACCTCAAGTCAAATGGAAAGATGGCTGAGAAAGAATTAATCTACGATTCATCCGACCAATCATGGTACTACCTTAAATCAGGCGGTTATATGGCAAAAAATGAAACTGTGGATGGTCATACCTTGGATGCTTCTGGTAGATGGCATGTTGCGGATAAAACCAAATATTACAAAGTTAAACCAATCACTGCCTATGTCTATAGTGCATCTGGAGAAATCTTGAGTTACATTAACCAAGGAAGCATTGTTTCACTGGATAGCTCGACGCGAAAAGGCGGCCGACTTGCAGTTTCGATTTCTGGCTTGTCTGGCTATATGAATCAAAGTGATTTGACAGCAGTAGATGAAGGTAGCGAGTTTATCCCTCATTATACTAGTGATGGGAAATTCCTCTACCATGAACTCTCTCCATATACGAGTATCAAAGTAGCTCCACACACCTCTGCTATGGTTATTGGTAAGAAGTACTACTCAACTGATGGAGAGCACTTTGATGGCTTTACCATTAAAAATCCTTTCCTCTATAAAAACTTAAGAGAACCAAGTAATTATAGTGCAGCTGAATTGGATAAACTGTATTCGATGATGAACTTGCAGGATAGTCCTCTAGCAGGTAAAGGAGCGACTTTCAAAGAGGCTGAGGAACGTTACGGTGTCAATGCCCTTTACTTGATGGCCCATAGTGCCCTTGAAAGTGCGTGGGGTCGCAGCCAAATTGCCAGAGATAAGAATAACTTCTTTGGTATTGCGGCTTATGATACGAGCCCTTATCTCTCAGCCAAGAGCTTTGATAATGTGGACAAAGGAATTCTCGGTGCGGCCAAGTGGATTCGAGAGAATTACATCGACTACGGCAGAGACCACCTTGGAAACAAGGCGACCGGAATGAATGTTCGCTATGCTTCAGATCCATACTGGGGTGAGAAGATAGCCAGCATTATGATGACCATCAATAGTAGACTTGGTGGAAGAGACTAATCAAAAAAATCAACGGTAACTACTGAAAAAGTGGTTATCGTTTTTGTTTTGGACACTGTGAGAAAAATAGTATAATAACAGTTTTTTTATTCTTGAATAATTAGCAAAATGATAGTAAAATGTAGAAGGAGATATTAGTATAGTTATTATACAAAACAAAGGAGTTTATTATGAAAAAGTTGCTATCCCTTTCACTTGCCTTACTTTCAGTAACAACACTTGTTGCTTGTTCTGGTCATAAGGTAGAACAAGCAGTTCCAGAAGAAAAAGTCGAACAGAAGCAAGCTAAGTTCGATGAAAAGTTGTTCAATGAAGCTGGACTCTTGCCTTTTAAAAATGAAAAGCAGCTAGAACTTGGAGAATTGGATTCCAAATCACGCGCGACGGGTGCTCATATTCAACTTAAGGACAGCGATGAGCCAACTGAGAAGAGAGAACCTAAGATAAGTTATAACCCAGTTGGTTGGCATAACTATAATTTTTACTATGGAGATGGTTCTAAAAAGGCTTGGTTAATGAATCGAGGCCATTTGATTGGGTACCAATTTAGTGGATTGAATGATGAAAAGAAAAACTTGGTCCCTATGACTAATTGGCTCAATGCTGGAACTTATTATGGTACTGATAATACTAATCAAGAAAGTATGCTTTATTACGAAAATCGATTGGACTCCTGGTTGGCCAATCACCCGAACTACTATCTTGACTACAAGGTGACTCCAATCTATCAAAAGGATGAATTGATTCCGAGACAGATTGAATTGCAGTATGTGGGAATCGATGAAAATGGCAAACTCTTGGAAATCAAGTTGGGTGGTAGTAAAGAAAAGGTTGATCAGTATTCAGTGACGCATGTCGTTTTAGACAATGTTTCAGCTAATGCGGAAATCAATTACTTGGACGGTACGGCTAAAAATACAGTTGAAAACAAAGAAGAAAAAGCTAAAAAAGAAGCTGAAGAAAAGGCCAAGAAGGAAGCTGAGGAAAAAGCCAAGAAAGAGGCTGAAGAAAAAGAAGCAGCTGAAAAGAAAGCAAAAGAAGAACAGGAAAAAGCACGTCAGGCCGCACAAGAAAAGGAAGAAAGCCAAGAATCAAATTCGCAATCATCTAATTCAGGTGGCTACTTTAGAGATGTAAACGGAAGATGGCACAGACCAAATGGTAAATTTGCTTCTAAGAAAGAAATTAGAGAAGCGGGATTGCAGTGGTAGGAAGAATTTAGTAGAGATACAGTCAAAAAGCCATTGTAAAGCGGTTTTTTGTTATAATTAAATTAATAATGTAGCATTAAAGGAGAAAAACTTGATGAGATACATAACTCTTGGTCAAGATGACAAAGAATTATCAGAAATTGTTCTCGGAATGATGAGAATAAAAGATAAGTCTGTAAAAGAAGTTGAAGAGATTGTAGAAACAGCACTTTCTGTTGGAATCAATGCTTTTGACTTGGCTGATATTTATGGTCGTGGTCGTTGTGAAGAACTGTTAGGTATTGTCCTAAAAAATCGTTCAGATTTAAGAGAAAAGATGTGGATTCAGTCCAAATGTGGCATTCGCATTGAAGAATTTACCTATTTTGATTTTTCTAAGGACTATATTATAAAATCAGTTGACGGAATTTTGCAAAGATTGAAGATTGATCATCTAGATAGCTTGCTTCTTCATCGACCAGATGCTTTGATGGAATCTGACCAAGTAGCAGAAGCCTTTGATCTTCTTTATAAACAAGGTAAGGTCCGAGATTTTGGAGTTTCTAATCAAAATCCTATGATGATGGAGTTGCTTAGAAAAGATGTCAAGCAGCCGTTAGCTGTTAATCAACTACAATTGAGTGCGGCTTTTACTCCAGGATTCGAATCAGGTTTTCATGTTAATATGGAAGATAGTCAAGCAACGATGCGAGATGGCAACGTTTTTGAATATTGCAAATTACACGATGTGGTCATTCAAGCATGGTCTGTCTTACAATTCGGGTATTTTAAAGGGAACTTTGTTGGTAATGAGAAATTTCAAGCTTTGAATCAAGTACTTGATCGTCTAGCTTTAAAATATGGAGTAACCCCTTCAACTATTGCCATTTCTTGGATATTGCGTTATCCAGCAAAAATGCAGGCAGTCGTAGGTACAACAAATCCTAAGCATTTGAGAGAAGTTAGCCAAGCGGCAAACTTTAGCTTAACAAGAAAAGAATGGTATGAAATTTATCTTGCAGCAGGGAATAATTTGCCGTAAGTAGAAGCAGATTTAAATAAATCACAGTCAAAAAGCCGTTGGAAAACGGTTTTTTGTTATAATTAAACTAAGAATGTAGCATTAAAGGAGAACAACATGACTTTTGAAGAAATTCTGCCTGGATTAAAGGCTAAGAAAAAATATGTACGAACTGGTTGGGGAGGGGCTGAAAACTATGTGCAGCTTTTTGACACCATCGAGCAAAATGGGGTTGCACTTGAAGTGACGCCCTATTTCCTAATCAACGTTTCTGGAGAAGGGGAAGGCTTTTCCATGTGGAGTCCGACGCCTTGTGATGTTTTGGCGACGGATTGGGTAGAAGTCCATGACTAGACGTGTACTCATTACAGGTGTGAGTTCAGGGATTGGACTGGCTCAAGCTCGCCATTTTTTAGAGAATGGCTATCAAGTTTATGGTGTAGATCAAGGAGAAAATCCAGTTTTAGATGGTGATTTCTACTTTTTACAGAGGGATTTGACATTAGATTTGAAACCTGTTTTTGACTGGTGCCCTCAGGTGGATGTTTTGTGCAATACTGCTGGAGTTTTGGATGACTATAAACCTTTACTAGAACAATCTGCCCAGGAAATCCAAGAGATTTTTGAAATTAACTATGTGACTCCAGTTGAGATGACACGACATTATTTGACGCAAATGCTGGAAAGTAAAAAGGGAATCATCATCAATATGTGCTCCATCGCTTCGAGCCTAGCAGGTGGTGGTGGTCATGCCTATACCTCGTCTAAGCACGCCTTAGCTGGCTTTACCAAGCAGTTGGCTCTAGACTATGCTGAGGATGGTATTCAGGTCTTTGGGATTGCTCCAGGGGCTGTCAAGACAGCTATGACCGCTGCCGACTTTGAACCAGGTGGCTTAGCTGACTGGGTGGCTAGTGAAACGCCTATCAAACGCTGGATTGAGCCAGAGGAAGTAGCAGTGATTAGCCTTTTCTTAGCAAGTGGAAAAGCGAGCGCCATGCAAGGACAAATCCTGACTATGGATGGTGGCTGGTCTTTGAAGTAGGAGGAGTTGGATGGAAATCAAAAAACACTTTGGAGTATATGGTATTTGCTTTGAAAATGGGAAGTTACTCTGCGTTGAAAAAACGAGAGGCCCTTATCAACATCGTTATGATCTACCTGGTGGTAGTCAGCAACTTGGTGAAGGACTGACGGAAACGCTGACTAGAGAAGTTATGGAAGAGACGGGATTTACTGTTAGAAGCTACTCCAATCCTCGAATCTACGATGTTTTCGTCAGGGAAGAGTTAACAAATTTTATGGTTCACCATATCATGGCATTTTATGATATTGAGGTAAACGAGAAGGAAGCTCAAGTTACGATTTCGGAAGCTGTGTCTGATGGTGCGAATGATTCACTTAGATATGTTTGGATGGATATTCAAAAAATCACAGAAGAAAATGCGTCGCCATTAGTCTTGAAGGTTAAGTCTGAATTATTAGGATTTCCGGAACTGGACAAGACTTCCTACATGAATTGGAAGGTGAATAATGAGAAACCAACTTGCCCTTAGTGGCGGACAAATTGTTGCAAAAGTTTACCCACAACTATTGCATCATGTTGGCATAATTCGTGGAGAATACTTACTGAGAGAGCTCAATCAAAATATTCTCTTATCAAGTTGTCAGCAATTTGTAAAAGATTATCTAGACACCATTTGCTCCTTGTACTC
>CAUQPD010000011.1:0-34343 GCA_963519935.1 uncultured Streptococcus sp. | reverse complement strand
ATGCATTGGCCTTGGAAAAAGGCTTGGAACCCCAAAATCCTCTATAAACCGATAAAGGACTAGGATGGGCTGATTCGATAATCAAGTGGTGAGGATTGGTAACTAAGGCCTTCTTCTTACGTGCATAAGCACCCCAGAGTACAAAGACTACAGGTTTGTCTAGATTATTTACAACCCGAATCACAGCATCTGTAAATGACTCCCATATCTGTCCAGCATGACCATTGGCCTGCCCAGCAGGAACCGTCAAGCAAGCATTGAGAAGTAAGACTCCCTGCTCAGCCCAAGACGTCAAATCATGTGATTTCTTAACGCCGATATCATCTGACAATTCTTTTAAAATGTTTTGCAAGGACGGCGGAGCTGGGATTGAGTCAGGTACAGAAAAACTCAAACCCTGCGCTTGATCTGGCCCGTGATAGGGATCTTGCCCTAAAATCACCACCTTAACCTCTTCCAGAGGAGTAGTCAAGAGAGCCTGAAAAACCTTTTCCTTAGGTGGATAAACAGTTCCCTGAGCATAGACCTGATCCATAAATTGATTGATTTTCCCGAAATACCCCTCAGGTAATTGCTCCTTAATCAAAGCATGCCAAGATGAGTGTTGCATCTTTTTCTCCTTTACCGTATCCATCTAAAAGCACGTTTTAATTCATCTATACCATTCTCAAAAAAGCATAGACCGTGTGCAAGTATGATCTTATCAGGTTTCCAGTTTAACATACGGAAAAAAGACATTCTTGCTTCCCTTTGTCTTCCTAAAAAAGTCATCCGATAATCGATAGGAGTTTGTCCATCAGGGGCTGTTACACGAGCTAAACGACAAAATCTTCTGCGGATTGGACTGGATATTTTTTCCGATTCAAAATTCTCTATAAGGTCCGTTACAATGAGTGTTTTAGTTGATTTATGAAAAAACACCACTTCTTCAATCACAGAACTACCCTTAAAAATAAGCTGATCAATCTCATCAGACCATAGGTCAGGAGCCTTATCTGTTAAGGGAGCATCGAATACCACCTTGACATTCTGACTTTTCGCTCTCTCTTCAACTCCTGGACTAGACCATGTTTGCGCATGAGGATATCTTTTTTTCCAATCTGCAATATAGGCATAGTGAATCTTATTTGGAGAAATCAGGTAAGCGACTCTGCCCAAAGCATCCAGTTCAGTAAAGAGCTCCTCGTTTGGCGCGATTGGAGAATGAATCCAAAGTTT
Organism: uncultured Streptococcus sp.; assembly: GCA_963519935.1. Lineage (GTDB taxonomy): Bacteria > Bacillota > Bacilli > Lactobacillales > Streptococcaceae > Streptococcus. The sequence goes on along the minus strand of CAUQPD010000011.1, from coordinate 33,125 downwards.
TCCATCGTTTAACTTTACCACTGTCATACGTGTCTGAAAAGGTAGTTTGAAGACCTTCATATCCATTTGTATCAAGTCACCATCTGCTATCCAGATATTTTGATCAACTTCCTTTAGTGTATACAATGGTTCATAAAGAGAAAGTTCTGGTCTTGACATAATTTACTACTCCTTCGTTTTTACTGCCTCTATTATAGCAAAAAGTGGTTATTAAAACCACTTTTTACAGTTCTTATATATACTGTTATTCATCCTAGTATTGGACATTAGTATTTACAGTATCAATCAGCCATTAAAAACTTTTCGATTGTATCAATAGCATAGGAAAGTTGATTATTTACAGACATCATCCGTTCAAGATTAGCGTCCATATAGTAGAGTTCAGATAAACCACCCCTAGGGAGAAAGAGTGAATAGTGGATATTCATCTTCTCTCGAGTACTTAGCTCTATATGATTGCTTATGATATACTTTAACTCTTTTAACGAATTTACTTGAGCAACCACACCTTTTAACCGATACTGCTCGATGAGATTTAGTAAATTATCAATCTCTTCAATGACTTTAATTTCCATATCAACACCTCTTAGGGAAATCACTACAAAGCATCTAAACAATCCAGCAAGTCTTGGTAAGAATGAACTTCATAAGTTGGCTGGGCTTGTGTGTGATTTTCGAGGTGATGGGGATTGTACCAGATAGTATCAATTCCAGCATTATTACCACCTTGAATGTCAGCGGTTAGAGAATCTCCAATCATCAGTGTCTTTTCTTTATCAAATCCTGCAATCTGCTGTCCGATTTTTTCATAGAATAGTGCATCAGGTTTTTGCGTTTGCAACTGTTCAGAGATAAAGACTTGGTTGAAATAGGGAGCCAGACCTGATTGAGCCAGACGACCCGTCTGAATGGCAGTAATGCCATTTGTCGCAGCATACAAGTCATAATCACGTTCGATGAGGCTGTCCAAGAGTTCATGAGCACCCGACAGAGTTTGTCCCTGTTGGGCTAAGTAAAATTGGTAACGCTGGGCAAGTAACCTACCGTCTTTTTCCTGTCCAAAATGAGCAAATAAACGAGAAAAGCGCGTGTTAACCAGCTCTTGTTTACTGATTTTCTTTTGCTCCAAGTCCTTCCAGAGAGCCTTGTTCATAGGAACGTAATAGTCTTTATAGACTTGAATATCCGCAACCCCTTCTTCCTTTAGAAGTAGCGTCAAAGCCACATCCTCAGCAGCATCAAAGTCAAGCAAGGTGTGGTCGAGGTCGAAAAGTAGAAATTTGTAGGACAATTTGAAGTTTTCCTTTCTGAATCAGTAAATTTCTCTTTCAATATATCATACTGCATCAGAACGATATATTGTTTTTTGAAAGTTCAGATAATCTATCAAGTTAATAACTTTATTATTTTCTGCCACTTCTGAAATAGTATCAGTCTCAAATCCATTTGCTTGAGCAAATTGAATTGTATAATTATATACAAGATCAAATAACTCATCTATTTCAGAGTCTAGTTTCAAAGAAAGTAGTTCTTTTTGATTATCCTGTAAAAATTTTAAGAAATTATCAACCTCTACTTCACTTACTTCTCCTTTTTGTGCTAATTGAATGAAGTGAACTAGCTTTTCTATAAGTTTCTTTACAATCTTCTTATATCTATTTGAAATAAATGCATAATAACCAACACCACCAACAGCTAGAATAGTTGCACTAATAGCTGTTACTAGCACATATTTATTTTTTGCAAGGCCTTTAAGGACCTGTTGAGCTGGTTCTCCTGCCTTTACTTCTTTTAGATGCTTTACTATATGGCCGGATGAATTTCTGATTATTGAACCATAACGTTTATAAATTCCAGAGTCTAATCCTTTCTGAATATTCAATGGAATTTCTATAGTAACTTGATTTAATGACATAATTATAACGTACCTCTTAATTCTATCTTTCTAGTTTATTCAAAAATAAAATCAGCAATTCGTGTAGCAGCTTTTTCTGTTGCCGCTTCAATGTCAGTTTTTGTCCAAGTGTCATTTAGATAATTAACAAGAGATTTAGCTATTGGAAACTTACTGCCTATATAGCCATGGCCGCTTGTGATTGTATTTTTTCTCTTACTCCTAAACCAAGCATCTTGTATACTTCGATTAATATCAGCTTCTAGGAGTATCTTATTACCAATTTTCTCAGCATAATCCCTGAATTCTTCCTGGCTTTCTAATCCTGCATCTGACATAATATTTTCTCGATTTAAACCACTTTGTGGCATAATATGTTCAATATCAATATTCCCATCTAAATTAAAGTCAATACCTTTTTTCAATGCAAATAAGAATTCATTTACGTAAAGAATCGAATTTGAAACGCCACTTTCAGTCAAAGTTTGTTTAACATCTTCATAAATAAAATTGTCATGAATATGGTTTCTTATTTTTGAAATAAGTTCGTCTATTGAAATTGAATCGACTTGACTATACAACAAATTTACTTCTTCTAAGAAGCCTTTAAAAAGTTTATGGCTATACGAGAGTTCAGATAATTCAATTAAAACTCCAAGTCTAAGTAAGTATTCCAGATATGTGTTGTCTTGTCTGAAAAATAGATAACTACTAACAAAAGGTCTTAAATTACCGTTTAATTTGTTTATCAATTGACCATTAATAGTATCAGATACTCGTTCAAAATTGTTTATGATTATATTTAGTTCAGAAGTAAACAGAATATCTTCATTCAATAGATGCTTATTTTTTGAGAAAAAGGCTCTTATACCAGGATTTCTTCGATCAGCACCGTTTTGTTCTGAGAGTTTTACGAAAATATAATGAGTAATTAACGCATTCAAATCTAATCTAGATGAATCGGTACGTTGTACAATCTCTTGCCAATTTTTTTCGAAGTTCTTCCTATCTGATGCATTTGCAGTGGTCTTAGATACGATTACTTCAATTGGGGTCAATGGGACACCAGTCCCATTTAAAGAATTGAAAATATTTATTGCTTGATCGGTATTATAACTTGTAATGGTGATCACTTGGCAGTTATCAATGAAATGGTTAGCAAAGTTGATGAGTTTAAAAACATTCAAATCATCGCACATATTATAAAAATATCTAAAGTTTTTATAATAATTTGTATAACGATTATCTTTTTGACGACGATAAATTTGATAAACTTTCTCTTTAATCGAAGTGAAATCTCTACCTAACAAGATAGTAGTCATCTCACTAGCATATTTTTCCGAGATTGACTGATTTAGATACTTTATCCTATCATCACTAGGATAATACAATCCATCAACGAAATCATCTTTTTCGTCATCTGAAACATTGAAAAGCATTGTAACAATCTGCTCTTTAAGACCATTAAGACGTTTCACTAATCTGCGTGCATCAGTATCTAGAGTCGGTTGAAGTTCAAGCTCCTTATCAATCTTCAATAAGATTGCCTTAAGAAGTAGCATAAAGGTCGTTGTTCTTTGCTGGCCATCAATCAAGGTTACTTCATGATCTTCTCCAGATTCTTGAGCAATGAGAACAGCTCCAAAGAAATAATTGTCTTGAGAACTATCATCGAAATTTTCCATATGAAGATTAATATCTTCAATGAGTTGTTCACATTGTGGTACTTGCCAAGCATAGGGCCTCTGATAGGTAGGAATATAAAATTCTGATTTTTCAAAATAAGATTTTATTGTTTGTAAAGCCGGTTGAATATCGTTTCTCATTCAGATTCTCCAATAATTTATTCTGATAATATTATATCACGAAAACACTGACAATAAAAATCAATACAAGTTTGAACGAGAGTAAAATTTTGTATTCCGATTCCGATAACATCAAACTGACTTTTTTCCGCTCAATTAGTAACTTCAATTTCAATACTCTAGAAAATCATTTGGAAGCAGTAAGTTTCAAAGAATCAAAATTTGCAGAGCATTTAGTTCTCTTCCTGAATATTCATTAAGAACATTATAGTATAAATGAAAATTTCAAGGTAACATTGTTTGAATAACTTAAACTCTCCAATACTACACTCCCCTACCCCAACTCCTTGGCTATTCTGCTCTTTTCAAGTTTTCCATTGGTAATTCGTTTCCATAAAACAAGTGGGTTCAAACTATAAGATAGGCGTACGAGGAAATAATTAATCCATTCGATAAGGGCAAAAAGCTGTATTAGTGTGGCTATAATAGCCACTCGAACACTCTGTGCATTCCAGACAATAAAAGGAAAGCCTGAAATAAGTAAAACAAGGTCTAGTATTCTGAAACAACCATATAGTTTGGGGACACTAGCGCTTCCGAACTGAGGTTTCGAGAGTCTTCTAATCAAAATCGCCCAATAGATTGAACCTTGAAGCAAAATAAATGTCAGTAAAGACAGAGGATAGAGAATGGTTACTAGACTATTCACATCACCAAGCCGATTTTTCAAAAGGAAAAAACACAACCAAAAGGATAGAGCGGCTGCAAGCTCTCCCAAACAGAGGGATAGCAACTCTTTTTTTACTTTCTCTTTTTGTATGCTCATCATCTCACCCATCTATCTATCATCCTATATCAGAAAAAAAGCTATTCGAATCATTTTCTAGTCAACATTTCTCAGAACAAAGGCATTCTAAGCATCGAACAGCTCAATTCCTTTAATATCAATGCAATTCTAAACTTAGAATTGCATTGATATAAATGTTTTGGTGCTATTCTAAGTTTATGACAAACCTAAATTTTAATTTTAGAAGGATTCTAAAGCTAGAATAGCTCAAAAATCACGAGAATGAAGCTATTCGAAGCTTAGAAGACCTTTTTCTAAACTTCATACTCACTTTAACTAGTAGGACTTACAATTTTTCTGATGAGCTTTGAGTTTTTTCAGAGCCCAATCATAGTGACTGGAGGTACTACTGACAAAGTAGGAACCTAGACTTGTCCCTCCCGTCCACTTATAAAAACCTTTGGTAAAGAGTTGGTGATTGCTGAAGCCTTCCATCAACTCTAAAACCTCTTCATGCGATTGCTCTAGTAGTTTAGTCGCTTCTTCTAAAGATGTTTTCTGGAGCTTCTTCCAAATAGCGACATTCATTTCTCCATAAGTTTTCCAATTATAAGGCTCAGGAAGAAAAGATCGTTCATGTCCCTTTTGATTAGAATAAACCCAGCTCAAAAGTAACTGATGCCATTCATAGAGATGGATCAGGACGTCCCGTAAATTTTTATCTCTTTTCCAGTGAGCTTCTTTTTTCTTCTGGTCTTTTGAAAAATCAAAAGGAGTCTGTAGTTCCTCTTCACTTAATTTAGATATAAAGTGATTGAGCTTTTCATAGTTTTCCTTAGAGGCTAGCACCAGCTCCTCTTTCGTTCTTGGTCTAGGCATAGGAGTTCTCCCTTCATTTTCAACTAGAATAAGCTATTTTCTTACTTCATTATACCATATTCAAAAAGCAGTTCTTCGTTTTACGAAAAACCGCTTTTACGAACTATTTTTTTATGCTTATAGTCACTACTTTACATATAAATCTTTAAAGAGACCATCTACTTCTGCTATCTGACAGAGCAAGCGGGATAGTTCTTGGTAGTCTTCTTTTAAACACGAAAGGTGGGCTTGGCCAAATAGAGTAGCCAATTCCTCTTTTAATCTTGCCCCTTCTGGATCATACGCTTTTAAGAATTTACTGAGATAGAGATTTCGAACAGCAGCAAGTTTAAAGCTGAAATACTGATGCAATTGTTTTTGCTCGGCATTTAAGCCGTTTTCAGCAACTGCTTTTGCATAACATTCCAAAACACCACTTTGACCATTCAGATATCGGTTTTTCATAATCCTTGCTGTTTCCTGATAGATTTGAGTTTGACTAGGACTCTTTACCTTCCTAAAATTTCCCCACATGGAGTATGCTCCGCGCTTATAGTTAATAGCCTCTGCCTTCCAGGCTTTTAAGATGTCTTTAAAAGCAACCTTCATACAGGCAAAACCAGCTGGATCGTGCAAATAAAGGTACTGATCATCAATGTCATACACGGTTACGAAGTGATCCACACCATAAAGGATTGTGTGATTGGGATTGTAGTTCAGATGCCCCATATCAAGAGGTCCCAGTACGACAGGTCCATTGGACAGAAAGGTTTCCAACTTTCCTTTAACTTCTTCCAAATCTACTTCCAATCCATCCTTTAGATAGAAGTCCTCATAGTCAAACCCAAGTATTTTTAAGGAATGAGAGATGGAAAGGTCTGGCATTCCATTATCAAAGAATACTAAAGGGTGCTCCTCATCTTCCTTCACGATACTAGCGCCATTTCCCATCACCATGATTGCCTCTAAAAAATCTGCTTTAAAGTCATAACCATAGGCATCCAGTGCCATTGCCAATGAATAGCTATAGCAAAGTGACACATCTCCAAAATACATCTGCATATTCCTGCCTCCTTATCTTCTATGGGACTATTATACCGAGAAAACTATTCTCATGCCCCATAAAATCCAAACAAAAAATATGGGTATTTGTGATCTATAGTCATGAACTTCAATAAGAAAACTGGCTGTTTCTCTCAACAACCAGTTTTTAATTTTTAAGCTAATTTTTAAGCTAATTTTTAACTGTTTTTCTTATGAAAGAAAAGCGAGGCGATAGCCTGTTTCCGGGAAAAAGACCTCCAAGACATATTTCCAAGCATTGTGAATGCTAGCTGGTATAGGACCTTTGACTGGGACGATAGCATATTCAGCGGCTGGGACATCTTTGATGGACAGACCTAGTTCTTCTGCTTTCGCTTTATCCGTCACATCATAAGCAGCCATATAGTTGATGATTTCACCTTCTTTGACATCCGAACAGATGCCGAAGGATTGGCCACTGCCTAGACTCTCTAGGCTTTCCAAGCTGTGATTGTTATAGAGATTCTCCCAAGCAGACGGGCATTTGCTATTGTCAATAGCTTCCAATAGGACACCTGCCACAGTAAAAGAAGGTTTCTTTTGAATCTTGATATCCATGTTCTTTCCTCCTGTAATCTTTAAGGATAATTGAAGTCTAGGAAAGACCCGATAAGGTTTTCCATTTCGAACTTCTGAGGGTGTTGCCCCATGGAATTTCTTGAAGGCTGCGCTGAAGGAATCCGCAGACTCATAGCCGTACTTCATTGCTATGTCAATGATTTTGTCAGAGCTTTCCCGCAAGTCTGTCACAGCTTCTGATAGCCTGCGATTGCGCAAGTATTCTGCTAATGTTATATCTGCCAGGATAGAAAATAGCCTGCTAAAGAGCGGGTAGGAATAGCCCGATAACTGCTGAAATCTTTTCATATCCACTTCTCCAGTCAGTTGCTGCTCCAAATAATCCATGGTTTGATTGAATTGATGCATCATATTCTTTTTCACCTCATAAAAGATACTAAGGCCGTTAAAAACAAAGTGAAAATTGGAAAATTGACGGAGGGGCTCCTACTCCGAGAAAATTTCATCTTTTTCACACAGCTTTAGGCCGTGTTCAATTCTATCTATATTCTAACAAATACAAGATACTTCCACCCTAGAATCTTTGTACAAGATTTAAAGGTGTAAATTCTATAACTTATCTTTTAATTTCTCAACAAAGAGATAGGCTGCAGGGCAGGTCAAGGTATTCTTAATTGTCAAATGATTAATTTGATGGATTTTTTTACGATCTGTATGGGGGAATTCACGACAGGCCTTGGGACGAACGTCGTAGATTGAGCAGAGATTATCTCCTCCTAGAAAGGGGCAAGGCATGGATTTGAAAACCTTATCCCCGTCTTCATCTACCTGTAAAAACTCTGCTTCAAAGGCTGGTAATTTCATCTTAAAGTACTTAGCGATACGGGTAATATCTGCTTCTTTAAAGTCGGGCCCCAAAGTCTTGCAACAGTTAGCACAGGCAGTACAATCAATCTCAGCAAAGACTTCTTGGTGAATCTGCTGCGCAATCTTATCTAAGTTTTTAGGAGGTTTTTTCTTTAGATTAGCTAACACTTTGCGGTGCTCCTTCTTCTTTTGCAGTGCTAGCTGGTGGTAATACTCAATATCAATCTCTTTAGACATAATTTCTTTCTAATACAAATGTTTTTGTCTATTATACCATAAACACTGTCCCCTTTTTGCCCCCTGAACAGAAAAAAGTCCTTCGGAAAAAATCCGAGGGGCTAGAAACGTTGTTAAATCAACGATTATTTTTTAAGGTTATCTTCCTATTATATAACGAAATAAACTACACTTATTTTTAACCCTTTTTTTAAGAATTTTTGACTATAAAAACCAATTAGAAATAAGTATCTTATTTTTAAGGGGTAGCAAAAAAGGTATTAAATTTAATGAGTTCAGCAGGCAAGAGAAAAGACATCTTTCTAGATGCCTTTTTTACTATTTAAAAAAAATCATTAATCCTATCTTCAAACCAGTTTCTTCTCCTAGCTCTAGATAACTCCAAATTAATAGAGAATTTTCCAACTGTAAATGCACTATAAAGACAAATCACAAATTTTTCTAACCAATTCAAGTTCTCCATGTAGTCTTTGAAACAAAGATTTAAAAAATAAGTTTGCAATGGCTGTAATGCTTTATCACGACCAAATATATCCTTGTCATATTTTTCTAGTATAGCATGATAGAGTTTTGAATGATCTTCATATTTTTGAACTTCAGTACTAAATGTCGACATTACTTGATCATAAGAACTAATATTATACCCCTCTATTAGTGCACGTCTAGCAAAAATAATTAATGCTATAAATGCAGCGATTAAAGCGAGCACCCCTCCTACCATATCCCAAAATTCAGAGGCATAAAAAGTTCCAGAGATTAGATGGTTAAAGCCGAAAAGAATAACCACAAAAAGAATTATCCAAAATAAACCTTTAGCGATAAAAACCGTTCCAAATGATTTACGTTCCCATGTTTGCTTAATCTTCAAGTTCATCTCCTTTTTTTGTAGTTTATTATATTTTATCATACAATCAATTAGATATCTACAAATTCATGATATGAACCTAAATTAGCTGATGGAATAATACTAAAATACAGATCTGAGTATGTTTCAAACCATTTATTCAACTTGGTATATGCCGGGGACTGAGTAACAAATAATATACGCTGACAAGCTCCAGTCAAAAAAGCACTAAGGGGAAGAGCCCCAAAGTGCTTATTTTATAGACTTTACAGTCTCTAATCGCATAAAGAGATTATTTTTTCAAGTTGTAGAATGATTTCAATCCACGGTATTCTGCTACTTCACCAAGTTGGTCTTCGATGCGAAGCAATTGGTTGTATTTAGCGATACGGTCTGTACGTGAAAGTGAACCAGTCTTGATTTGTCCTGCGTTAGTTGCAACTGCGATGTCAGCGATTGTTGAATCTTCAGTTTCACCTGAACGGTGTGATACAACGGCAGTGTAACCAGCTTCTTTAGCCATTTCGATAGCGTCGAATGTTTCAGTAAGAGTACCGATTTGGTTAACTTTGATAAGGATTGAGTTAGCAGCACCTTCTGCAATACCTTTTTCAAGGTAAGAAGTGTTTGTTACGAAGAAGTCGTCACCAACCAATTGAACTTTACCACCAAGACGTTCAGTAAGAGCTTTCCAACCGTCCCAGTCGTTTTCGTCCATACCATCTTCGATAGTGATAATTGGGTATTTGTTTACCAATTCTTCAAGGTAGTCGATTTGTTCTGCAGCAGTACGTACAGCAGCTCCTTCACCTTCGAATTTAGTGTAGTCGTAAACTTTACGTTCTTTATCGTAGAATTCTGATGAAGCACAGTCAAATCCGATAAATACGTCTTTACCAGGAACATATCCAGCAGCTTCGATCGCAGCAAGGATAGTTTCAACACCGTCTTCAGTTCCTTCAAAACGAGGAGCGAATCCACCTTCGTCACCTACGGCAGTTTCCAAACCACGTGATTTAAGGATTTTCTTAAGAGCGTGGAAGATTTCAGCACCGTAACGAAGAGCTTCTTTGAATGTTGGCGCACCAACTGGCAAGATCATGAACTCTTGGAAAGCGATTGGAGCGTCAGAGTGAGAACCACCGTTGATGATGTTCATCATTGGAGTTGGAAGAACTTTAGTGTTGAATCCACCAAGGTAGCTGTAAAGTGGGATTTCAAGGTAGTCAGCAGCAGCACGAGCTACAGCGATAGACACACCAAGGATTGCGTTTGCACCCAATTTACCTTTGTTAGGAGTACCGTCAAGTGCGATCATAGCACGGTCGATAGCTTGTTGGTCACGTACATCGTAGCCGATGATTGCTTCAGCGATGATGTTGTTTACGTTGTCAACAGCTTTTTGTGTACCAAGACCACCGTAACGAGATTTGTCACCGTCGCGAAGTTCAACTGCTTCGTGTTCACCAGTAGAAGCTCCTGATGGAACCATACCACGTCCGAAAGCACCTGATTCAGTATAAACTTCTACTTCAAGTGTTGGGTTACCGCGTGAGTCTAGGACTTCGCGAGCGTAAACATCAGTAATAATTGACATTTTTTACTCTCCTTTGAGTTAAATTTTTTACACCTCTATGATACCTTAAAAATAAGCGTTTTTCAAGAAAAAACGTTATCTTTGTGCAAATTTTCCTTAACTTTATAAAGTAATCGCTTTCTTTTGTCTGTTTTCTTGCGATTTTTGTGATATACTGTTTTTATGACAGATTTATCAAAACAACTACTAGAAAAAGCTCATGGTGGGCCGAAATTAAACCCTGACGAACAACGCCGCTATCTCGGCACTTTCGAGGAGAGAGTTCTTGGCTACGCGGATATCAGCACTGCCAATAGTTCTGAATTAGAACATGGATTTTTCTCTATTTTAGAAAGTTTTCAAGAAAAGGTAGAGATACTTTTTGTGAAGATCTCACCAAATATCGAGTTTGACAAACAGGTCTTTTACTTAAGACAAGCAAAGGAAAGCAACTGCCAGGCGACTATTGTTTCAGACGATCACATCACCTCTCCTTTCGGTCTTGTCATTCATACAAATGAACCTGTTCAAGTAGAAGAAAAGGACCTTAGACTTGCATTTTCAAGTCTTTGGGAGGAGAAAAAGGTAGAGCCACCTAAAAAATCCATCTGGAAAAAATGGTTTGGTTAATGATTTCTCATGTTTAATAAACGGCCAATATTAGTAGCTGTGTGCTCCAAATAGAGACTTGCATTTTTCAGACTGTCTTCCAAAGGTTCACTTTTTTCTAAAATAGAAAAGGCTGCTTGTATATTTTCGAATGGTAGGGGAGGCAAATTGTCAGCAAGACTACCACAAATAGCGATAACCGGAACTCCTTCAGGAGTTCTTTTTGCTACACCGATAGGAGCTTTTCCAACAAAGCTTTGACTGTCCAGTCTACCTTCTCCAACGATAACTAAGTCAGCACCTGCAATCTTCCTGTCAAAGCCAATTAAATCCAAGCAAGTATCAATCCCAGATACGATACAGGCCTCAGCAAAGGCACAGAGCCCAGCAGCAATGCCACCACCAGCTCCTGCTCCATTGAGAGACAGGGTTGATGGTGAAAATTTTTCATAGAACTCCTGTATAGCCAGATCTACTGTCTCAAACAAAGCAGGATCCAAGCCCTTTTGTTTTCCAAATGTATAGGTCGCTCCTTGATGACTACATAAAGGGCTCACGACATCTGCTAAAATGCGGATTTTCACATCTTCAGGAATCCTATACAACTCGCTGTCTGAAACTGACTCAAACTCAAGCAAAGTCTGACCGCAAGCTGGCAATTCTTTTCCATTCTTATCATAAAAACGATAACCTAAAGCAGCTGCAATGCCAATTCCACCATCATTACTTGCCGTACCACCTACACCGATATAGATTTCTTTCATTCCAAGATCAATGAGATGGCGAATCAACTCTCCGATACCTTTGGTTTGGATGTGAAGGGGATTTCGTTTCTCCCGCGGAATCTTTCCTAAACCAACCAAGTCAGCAACTTCAAAGAGCGCTATTTGGCCTTTATAAAAGCAGCGCATGGCTTCTTTTTGGCCAAAAGGTCCTGTCACTTCTTGCCATTTTTCTTCGAGTTCAAGAGAATGTCGAATAGCATCTACAGTTCCTTCCCCACCATCACCTACAGGGCAAAGCAGACATTCTACATCTGCTATCGATTTTTGGAATCCTCTTTTTATAGCTTGAGCAACCTCTTCTGCCGTCAAACTTTCTTTAAAAGAATCGGGTGCAATTACAATTTTCATAGTTCCCTCTCATTCTAAGAAATCAATCAAAGGTAGAACTTCCAAAAAATCCCTCGTATCTACATGACAAGCTATCTCTGTTTTTACGACCTCTTTGGCACAAAATGCAATACCACGTCCTGCTGACTTTAACATCAAGAGGTCATTGGCACCATCACCGATGGCAATCGTTCTTTCTTTGGGAAGTTTCAGTTCTTTTTTCCATTTCTCAAGAGTATCTTGTTTTACTTGACCTGTCACAATTTCACCAACTAGTCGACCTGTTAAAAAACCGTCTTTGACTTCCAACTGGTTGGCGGAGAAATAGGAGATACCAAGGGATTTTGCTAATCTCTCAACTATTGGTGCAAATCCACCAGACACTAGACCGACTAAAATACCCTTCTTTTGAAGTATGGAGATAAATTCTTGGGCATTCTTGGACAGATGAATGGATTTGATGACAGTATCAAAGACCGAAACCGGAAGGCTTTTTAACAAAGCTACCCTCGCTCGTAAACTTGTTTCAAAGTCCAGTTCACCTCGCATTGCCTGGCTTGTAATCTGCGATATTTCTTCTTCGCAACCTGCTTCTTTTCCTAAAAGATCAATCACTTCTTCTGCTATCAGGGTGCCGTCAACGTCCATGACACACAAGCCTTTTACTTGAGACATAAACTTTCCTTTCTAAACAGCCCAAAAATCGTATGAAAGAATCATACGATTTTATCTATTAGTTGACTAAACTATGGTACAAGTCCAGGTAAGATTTGCAGGCTGTATCCCATGAGAAATCGCATTCCATAGCTTGTTTTTGTAGATTTCTCCAAACGTCCGGCTGGTACTTATAAACATCCAAGGCTGTTTGGAAACTCCAGTTAAGCCAGTATGGTGTTAAATTATCAAAGCTAAATCCAGTACCAGTTCCTTCGATTGGATTGAAGGATTGAACTGTATCTCTTAGTCCACCAACCTCATGAACCAATGGTAGAGTTCCATAGCGCATCGCCATCATTTGAGACAAACCACATGGTTCAAAACGACTCGGCATGAGGAAGAGATCACAAGCTGCGTAGATTTCTTGAGCAAGTTTGACGTCAAAAGTGATATTTGCTGATAGCTTGTCTGGATAGACTTGTGCAAACCAAGAGAAAGAATGTTCAAAAGCTGGGTCACCTGTTCCTAAAAGGACTATTTGAACGTCCTCCTGTAAGAAACGATGCAAGCTTTCTACAACAACATCAAAACCTTTTTGGCGCGTCAAACGAGAGACAATCCCAACTAGAGGAACATCTGCTCGTACAGGTAACCCAACTCTCTCTTGCAATTTTGCTTTGTTTTGAGCTTTTCCAGACAAATCTTCCTTATCAAAATGATAGTCTAAAAGTGGGTCTGTTTGAGGATTATAAAGATCTGCGTCAATACCATTAACAATACCTGAAACCTTACCTGACTCCATGCGAAGAATCTGGTCCAAACCGCAACCAAACTGACTGGTCATAATCTCGTGCGCATAGCTAGGGGAAACGGTTGAGACACGATCCGCGTAGAGAATACCTGCTTTCATCCAGTTGAGACAATCATTCCAGCGAAGGGTCCCATCAGCATAGCGTTCAAACCCAACACCGAACAAATCCCACAACATTCCTTCAGAAAATTGACCTTGGAATTCCAAATTATGAATGGTTAAAACGGTTCTGATTCCTTGATAGGCTTGAATCCAATGGTACTTTTCTTTTAACAAGAAGGGAATCATGGCTGTGTGGTAATCATGAACATGGAGAAGGTCAGGGATAAAGTCGATGCGTTCCATAGCTTCAAGAGCAGCCAGTTGGAAAAAGGCAAAGCGTTCACCATCGTCAAAATCACCGTACACATGACCACGGAAGAAATAATACTGATTATCAATGAAGTAGAAAGTAACCCCATTCAAGACCGTTTTCTTAATACCACAGTACTGTCTACGCCATCCTACACTAACTTCAAAATGGAGAACATCCTCTATCTGGTCTCCGAACTTAGCTTCTACCATATCATAATAAGGCAAGAAAACTGCAACTTCGTGCCCCGCTTTTACAAGTGATTTGGGAAGTGCGCCAATGACATCGCCCAAACCACCTGTTTTTGAAAAGGGTGCTCCTTCTGCCGCTACAAATAAAATTTTCATGAATAAATGTCCTCTGTTACTGTTTCACCCTTCTTCACTACAACTGGATGTTCTGCTGTGCCTCGAATGACAACACCGTCCGCAACCTCAACTCCTTTGTCTAGAATTGCATATTCAACCTGGGCACCTTGCCCAATCACAACACGAGGGAATAAAATGCTGTCCTTCACCACACTATCTTTGTGAACATAAATGTTACGAGATAGGACTGACTGAACTACCTCACCCTCAATGATACTACCAGAAGCAAACTGAGAACTACTTACTTTTGAAGTATTCGCATAGTAGGTTGGTTCTTCATTCTTAACTTTTGTATAAATCTTTTGATTTGGTGAGAAAAGAGAGTAGAATTTTTTAGATTCAAGCATATCGATGTTTGCTTGATAATAGGACTGAACAGAATGAATGTTCGCTAAGTAGCCTGTGTATTCGTAAGCAAAAGCTCCTTCTTTTGCAGCTAAATCACGAAGAACATAGCGTAACTTTTCAGGATATTCTTTCTGAGCCTCTTCTTCAAGTCGTTCAATCAACCAAGGAGTATCCACAACAAAGATATCTGTAGACATGTTGAAGAGTTCATCCGTAGATTTGTTATCAAAGAGTTTGTGCGAACGAACATGGTCAGTTTCATCAATTTCCAAGATAGCATTCACATCTGAAATGTCTTTCTTCGGAAGTTTCTTATATACAACTGTGATCGGACCTTTCGTTGTATTGTGTAGGTGGAAGACTTGATTCAAGTCAATATTCACCAGCACATCGCAGTTAATCGAAACGGTTTGGTTTGAACCTGAACGTCTCAAGTAGGTAAGAAGCTGTTGGTAATACTCTTTTCCAACTGTACTGCTTTCAACACGAGTATTGTAAATTCCTAGATAGTAGTGACTTAGAAGGGTGGACAAGCCCCACTCACGACCTGAACGGATATGGTCGAATACTGAGCTGATATTATCTTGTTGGAAAATACCAAAGATACTACGAACACCTGCATTTGCAAGACTGGAAAGGGGGAAGTCAATCAAACGGTATTTCCCACCGAAAGGTAAGCTAGCTACCGGACGGTGTTCTGTTAATGTTGACATATCATGAAAACCAACTGTGTTTCCTAAAATGGCTGAATATTTATCAATCTTCATCTGTTGCTACCCCCACTACTTCATTGTATCCTACTACTTGTACTTCGTCAGTTCCGTCAATCTCTACGCCGTCTGCAATAATGGCACCTTCACCAATAATAGCACGAGTAATCTTTGCTCCATGGCCAATAATAGCCCCACTCATGATGACTGAATCAACGACCTCGGCTCCTTCACGAACCTGTGCTTCTGTTGAAAGAATCGAACGTTTAACCGTTCCATCTACAAAACAGCCATCCACGACCAATGAATCCTCAACGTGTGCATGTGCTCCAAAGTAGTTGGGTGGTGAGATCAAGTTTCTTGAGTAAATTTTCCACTGACGATTGCGGCTATCCAAGGCATTTTCTGGCGAAATGTACTCCATATTGGCTTCCCAAAGTGACTCAATCGTACCAACATCTTTCCAGTAGCCATTAAATTCATAAGCATAGACACTTTCACCAGACTCGAGATAGTTAGGGATAACGTTCTTCCCAAAGTCTGACATATCCACATTGCTCTTTTCAGCAACAACAAGCATATTGCGAAGTCGTTTCCAGTCAAAGATATAAATTCCCATAGAAGCCTTTGTAGACTTAGGTTGCGCAGGTTTTTCCTCGAATTCAACGATACGGTTATTGGCATCTGTGTTCATGATACCAAAACGGCTAGCTTCTTTGAGAGGTACGTCTAGGACAGCTACTGTCAAACTGGCATTGTTATCCTTATGGGACTGAAGCATATCATCGTAGTCCATCTTGTAGATGTGGTCACCAGAAAGAATCAAAACATACTCAGGATTAACACTGTCGATGTAGTCAATGTTTTGGTAGATAGCGTGACTAGTCCCTTCAAACCAACGGTTTCCTTCGCTGGCTGAATAAGGTTGTAAAATAGAAACGCCTGAACTGATACCATCCAATCCCCAGCTAGAACCATTTCCGATATGGTTGTTCAAGGCGAGAGGTTGGTATTGCGTAATCACACCAACATTATGGATTCCAGAGTTTGCACAGTTGGAAAGAGCAAAGTCAATGATACGGTAGCGCCCACCGAATTGCACTGCCGGTTTGGCAATGCTTTGAGTGAGTTTTCCGAGACGAGTTCCTTGCCCACCCGCAAGGATCAAAGCTAGCATTTCATTCTTCATTTTCTACTCCTTTATAAAGACATGTGAACGTTAAAATCGAAAGAAGGTCGGAAGTCAAACTTTTTTATAAAAATAATAGGAAATCCATTTCTCTTGTGTTTCAAGTCCAATACAAGTACATCCGTTTTTAAAATCTAAAAAATATCATCAACAGCCCATTATTCTTTTTTCTTAGCTGGTTTCAAACGACGCTTGATCTTCCAGATGCTTGCTCCCATGGCAGGTAAGGTAAAGGTCAAGGTCTGCTCATAATCCTTCCATAAGCCTTCTTGAGTCTGAACTGTTTGATTGTGCTCTTTCCACACACCTCCCCATTCTTCTAATTCTGTATTCCAAACTTCTTCGTAAATACCCGCAACAGGTAAACCAATCGTAAAGTCCTTACGTTCAACTGGTGCCATGTTAAAGACACAGACTAACATTTCGTCCTTCTTGCCCTTACGAATAAAGGAAAGGACACTCTGATCTCTATTATCAGCATCGATAATCTCGATACCATCATAACTAGTATCAATTTCCCAAAGACAGCGATGGTCTTTATAGAATTGATTGAGTTGAGAAGTAAAATGCTTCATCTTGGCATTCATCGGATCTTCTAGATTAGACCATTCCAACTGCTCCTCAGACTTCCACTCTAGGAATTGCCCGTACTCACTACCCATGAACAAGAGTTTCTTACCTGGATGACAAATTTGATAGGTGTAGAGGTTGCGCAGACCAGCGAACTGATTGTAGCGATCTCCCCACATCTTATGCATCATACTCTTCTTGCCATGAACTACTTCATCATGCGAGAAAGGTAAGAGATAGTTTTCATTGAAAACATACATAAAGCTGAAAGTCACCAGATTAAAGTCATATTTGCGATAAATCGGATCTTCCTCGTAGAAACGGAGAATGTCGTTCATCCAGCCCATATTCCATTTATAGTCAAATCCAAGGCCACCCATTTCTTTCATACCAGTAATCTTTGTTGCTGATGAACTTTCTTCTGCAATCATCATGATATCTGGATGAGCAAGCTTGATAACGGTGTTCAAACGTTGAAGGAAATAATAACCCTCGTAGTTAAGGTTTCCACCGTCTTTGTTTGGAGTCCAAGGAGCATTATCATAATCTAGATACAGCATATTGCTCACTGCATCGACCCGAATACCATCTAAGTGGTAAAAATCAATCCAAAATTTAATACTTGAGATCAGGAAAGACTGGACCTCATTTTTCCCGAGGTCAAAATTCAGTGCACCCCAACCGTAGTTATGAGCCTTGTTGTGGTCTTGGTATTCAAAAGTTGGTGTACCGTCATAATATGCCAATGCATCATCATTAATAGTGAAATGACCCGGAACCCAGTCGACGATAACACCGATATTATTTATATGACACTCTTCAACGAAATCTTGGAATTCCTCAGGTGTACCATAGGAATGTTCAAAAGCAAAGTAACCCATAAGTTGATAGCCCCAGCTCAATCCAAGTGGGTGAGCCATTAAAGGCATGAACTCAATATGTGTATAGTTCATCTCAACTAAGTATGGAATCAACTCGTCTTTCAGTTGCGAAAACGTATAGGGACTACCATCTGGATTTCTCTTCCAAGATCCTGCATGGGCTTCATATATATTAACTGGTCTCTCGAAAAATCCCAGACGTTTGCGACGTGCTAGCCAAAGGCCATCTTTCCATTTCTTTTCACGGATATTGGTCAAAACAGCTCCTGTACCCGGTCTAGCTTCAAAATAAACTGCCAACGGATCGATCTTCATAATCTGGTGACCATTTGCACGCGTGATATGATATTTATAAATCTGACCTTCCTGAGCTTGACTTGTAAAGACTTCCCAAACACCTGCTTCATTACGAACCATGGGAATCTGATTCTCAACCCAATTAGTAAAATCACCAACTAGATGAACTGCTTGTGCATTTGGAGCCCAAACCCTAAAGGTATAGCCTATTTCTCCGTTTTTCTCCTCTCTATGCGCTCCTAAATAATGCTGGAGGTGAAAGTTCTCACCTGTAGTAAAGGTTCTTAATGCTTCTTGATTATTCATTCAATCCCCTTTCTTTTGTAAGCGTTTTCTATAATTCTATTATACACTCTTTTAAGATAACTTTCAAGTAATTTACGAAGGAAATCATATTTTTTTATGAAAGCCTTCAAAAAATTACCTAGCATTTTAAAAAAGATATCCAGAAAATAGAACACAAAACAATTTCCATATATTTTTTTATTATAATACCAGAATATTCGTTTTTTATCAATTTTTTGCTGTATTATTTTGAAAAAAATAAAATCAGGAAGTTATTTTCCTGATTTTATAAATTATCTCACATCAAAAACAATGGATTTAACATTTGTCATCGCTTCGATACTATATTTAATTCCTTGCACTCCTGCACCAGAACCTTTTACACCAAGGAATGGGAAATTATCTGGTCCACGTTGTGTTTTATTATTAATATGAACGGTACCAACTTCAAGTTTTTCAGCGATTTCAAATGCCTTCTTAAAGTCATTTGTAAAGACTGAAGATTGAAGACCGAATTCTGATTCATTGGCAATTTCTAGCGCTTCATTAGCATCTGCAACTCGAATAACTGGGAGAACAGGTCCAAATGGTTCTTCCCAGGCTAATTTCATATCTCTTGTGACATAATCAAAAAGTCCTGGCCAAATGAGATTATTCTCACGTTTGATTGGGCTGAGCGCTTTGGCTCCTTTTTCCTGAGCATCTTCAATCAATCCCCAGATGAAATCAGCTGAAGCATTATCAATAACTGGCGTGATATCTGTATTGTCAAATGGATCACCGACTGTTAGCTTAGCAACTTCAGCTTGGAGCAATTCTGCCAATCTGTCTGCTACGCTTTCCACAACCAAAACACGTTTGATAGCGGTACAACGCTGACCAGAGTAGCTAAAGGCACCACCTACGATTTGCTTAGCTGCATTTTCTAAATCTGCATCTTCTAAGACAATTGCTGCATCTTTCCCACCAAGTTCAAGCATAATCGGGCGCATACCAGCTAAACGACCAATACGCTCACCAATCGGTGTTGAACCTGTAAAGTTAATGAAGTTCACTTCCTTGTGTTCGATGATGTAGTCTCCGATTTCAGAACCACGTCCAGTGATGGTGTTAAAGACACCTGCTGGGATTCCTGCTTCGTCAAATGCTTTAGCTAGCAAGAGGCCAGAAATAGATCCTTGTGTTGGGGGTTTGAACATAACGACATTTCCTGCAATCAAAGCCGGAGCAATCTTAGATCCAGAAAGGTTGACTGGATAGTTAAATGGTGCAATAGCTAAAACGACACCAACTGGTTCACGACGGACAACGGCTAGTTTATTTTTACTTGCAGCTTCAAAACCGCCACCTTCCATTGCTTGTCCAGTGATACGGAGACCTTCCTCGGCAGCAAAACGAATCAATTCTGCTGTACGTACTACTTCTCCAATGGCTGCTTTAATCCCTTTTGCAACCTCTTTAGCAAGAATGGTACCAATTTTTTCTTTATCACGTTCCAAAATGTCTGCTGTCTTATGCAAATAGGCTGCACGCTCAACGGGTGCTAAATCACGCCATGCTGGGAGAGCTGCACGCGCAGCTTTCATCGCCTCATCTACTTCAGCCTGACTCATAGCAGGTACTGTACCCAACTTTTCTTGATTGATGGGAGAATAGATGGCAATTTCATTCTCTGATGATTTCCATTTTCCATTCACTAAATTCTGATAATGTGTCAAATTCTCTTCCTCCTGAAAATGATTAAAACTTATTTTATCAAATTTTCAGAAAATTACAACCCCTTTTTGGAAAATATTGATATTTTTTTCACAAACTTGATTCTTCAAATTATTTGAAATTTATTCCTATTAGATATTGGTTTTTCAATAAAAATAAAAAAGGTCTAGAGTTAACTAAACCTTTTTGTAGTATTTACTATGAAAGTACCTTCAAGACTGCAACGCTGATATCATCAATCACATTAGACTCTTGAGAACGACTGTTGGACACAAGCATTTCAAGATTTCCTGCATTTTCAAAGTAGAAGGAGGTTCCCTTGGCATTAAATACCACCAATAAATGCTCTGCAGCACCGTGAATTTCGTAAACAATCCACCCACTATTTTCAGCAGCTGTATGGACGAAGACATGACGATAAACTTCTTCATATGTAGGATAAGAGAAAGCACGCGTTTGTGTTTTTAGACGAATAATCTGACGGATAAATTCAATGCTCTCTTGTCTCTCATTGATTAAATCCCAGTTGACCTGGTTGACACTATCTGGAGCATTATAACTATTCATGGCGCGTTCTCTATCTGCCGGAGTCAGCTCACCATTTTCTCCAGTAGCAAGGAGTTTGGTGCGGCCAAATTCTTGACCCAACTCTATAAAGGACATCCCTTGCATAAGAACGCTCATCGCTGTTGCTGTCTCAACCTGACGCATAATCTTATCTGAACTGTAATCTGGATGAAGGGTTACTAACAAATCATGCAAGTTGTAATTATCATGGGCTTCCACATAGTTAAGAACTTGGTTTGGACTAAGATATGAGCCCAACTCTCGGCTACCAAGAATAGCTTTGGCTACAATCGGTTCTGTAGCTTCACCACTAACAAATCCTGCCTTGATTGAACCATAAACTTCTCCTCCTTTGATAGCATCACGCTGATCATCGTTGAAGAATCCAATATTTGGCATCTGGTAGGCATTGTCCTTCTTGGCCTTGTCATAAGGTGCAAGACCTGTTCCCATATCCCAGCCTTCTCCATAGGTGATAATACGAGGATCAACTTCATCAAGTGCCCAGCGAATCGCCTGCATGGTTTTGACATCGTGAATTCCCATCAAGTCGAAACGGAAACCGTCAATATTGTATTCTTTCACCCAATAAAGGAGTGAGTCAATCATATACTTGCGGTACATTTCGTGTTCGCTTGCGGTTTCATTTCCTACACCTGTACCGTTTTGGAAGGTTCCATCTGGATTCATACGATAGTAATAATCAGGAACAGTTGTTTGGAAAGGCGCATCTACCGTTGAGAAAGTATGGTTGTAAACGACATCCATAATAACACCGATTCCCGCATCATGATATGCCTGAATCATGGTCTTGAGGTCTCGAATAACCTGTCCAGGATCATCTAGATTGCTAGAGAAACTTGGTTCTGGCGCATTGTAGTTTTGAGGGTCATAACCCCAGTTATAGGTTACATTCCCGTCCTCGTCGTATTCCTTATGGCGATCAAAGATTGGTTGGAGCTGAACATAATTACAGCCGAGTTCTTTGATATAATCAAAGGCTGTTGCTTGACCATACTGGTTAACCGTTCCAGTCTGGGAAGCCCCAAGGAAGGTCCCTCGAAGGTTTTCTGGAACTCCAGATGTCGGTGATTTTGTAAAATCACGAATGTGCATCTCACAGATAACGGCTTTACATGGATTTTCCAAACGCCAAGGGGCGTCTGTCCCATGTTTGACTTTAAATCCTTCTACCTGTCTATCTTGCTGAGAGAGGATGACAGAACGTTTCCCGTCAGGACTTGTAGCGATAGTGTATGGGTCTCGTGTCAAAGTCTGGTGGTGCGGAAATTCAATCTGATACTGATAAGCTTTACCTGCAAGATTTTCATCCAGGTCTACACTCCAAACACCAATGGTATTGTACTTATGACTATATGAATAGCTATTCCCACGCTCTAGATTATAGGTTTTCCAAATCGGAGCATCGTTGCTGGTATTTTCATAGACAACCACCTGTACAGCTGTAGCTGTAGGAGCCCAGAGTTTAAAGCTTGTCTGGTAGTCAGAGATACTATACCCCAACTCTCCTTGGTATCCCCAATGGTGATCAAAACTTTCACTGTGAAAGGCTTTATCAAAAGCAAACGGGTTTCGATCTTTATAGCAAGAACTTGCAATGGCTGGATTTTCAGAATAATAAACCGTCTCATCACCATCCAAAATCCAAACCTCAGTCAACAGTGGATAATAGTTAAACCGTAGGAGATAATCTTTTGTCTTTCCATCTATTTCGACAGAAAAGGTCAGAGTATCGAGCCTTTCTGCACTTGTAACTGTAAAGGAGAATTTTGCTCCAAAATAGTCATTTTCATAATACAAATTTTCTTTAACATCTGCCTGTTTTCTACTGAATGAACAAGCATCATAATCCCCATTTTTTCGGTGAAAATGGATGACTACTGGGTATCTATACATTTCTTTTCCTAATTCCTAATTTCAATTTTAATTTTTTTATGTGGTGCTGAAGAATTTAGCGGGAATTTCAGCACAATAGAGAATAGCTTTAATAGATATAAAAACACATCAGGAGAGATAGTTCCAGACTATCTGACATCTATTTTTCAACTATTCTTTACAAACTTTCTAGCCAGGCCTCATCTCGAACTTCGATACCAAGTTCTTGTGCTTTTTGGAGCTTGCTTCCTGCATCTGCTCCTGCTACGACAAGATTCGTTTTCTTAGATACACTGCCTGTGACTTTGGCACCTAGACTTTCGAGTTTATTTTTGGCTTCTGAGCGTGTGAGACGTTCCAATTTTCCAGTTAATACAACGGTCAAACCTGACAAGGCCGCATCCGCTACTACTGTCTGTCCTTTGTAGTCCAGATTGACTCCAGCTTCTTTCAACTCGTCTAAAAGAATCTTCGATCCTTCTGTAGCAAAATAAGTCTGAAGGCTTTGGGCAATCACACTACCCAAGCTCTCGATACTTGCTACTTCCTCAGGATCTGCTTGGGCTAGATTTTCAATAGAGTGGAAATGTTGGAGCAAGAGTTGGCTAGCCTTACTTCCGACATGGCGAATTCCCAGACCAAACAAGAGTTTTTCAGCAGAGTTTTCCTTGGATGCTTGAATGGCCTGATATAGTTTAGAAGCAGACTTTTCCTTGACGCCTTCTAAAAGAAGGAAATCGTTTTCTTTCAAACGGTAAATATCTGCCACATCCTTAACCAGATTAGCAGCAAAAAGCTTTTCGACGATAGATGGACCAAGACCCGTAATATTCATAGCATCTCGAGAGGCAAAGTGAATCAAACCTTCCATGATTTGGGCAGGACAGCGTGGATTGATACAACGAAGAGCCACTTCATCTTCAAAATGAAGCAACTGACTGTCACAGCTCGGACAGTTAGTCGGAATATCTAGTTTTTCTTCAGAAACACGTTTAGACTCTACCACACGCAGAACAGCAGGGATGATATCTCCAGCCTTATAAACGATAACCGTATCATCTTTGCGGATATCCTTTTCAGCAATATAATCTACGTTGTGAAGAGTTGCACGGCTAACAGTTGTGCCAGCAAGCTGAACAGGTGTTAGATTGGCAGTCGGGGTCACAACACCCGTACGACCTACTGTCCAGTCAACTGAAAGGAGTTGAGCTTCTTTTTCCTCAGCAGGAAATTTATAAGCTACTGCCCACTTAGGTGCTTTAACGGTAAAACCGAGTTCTTCTTGACCTGCTAGGTCGTTAACCTTGATGACCACCCCATCGATATCGTAAGGCAGTTTCTCCCGTTCTTGTCCTACTTCTTGGATAAAATCCCATACCTCATCTATACTTTGAGCCAATATTCGTTTAGGATTAACTACAAAACCAAGCTGTTCAAGATGCTCCAAGACCTTTTCTTGACTATCACGAGTTGAAGGGCTGGCTTCTTGATAGAGGAAAGTAGCAAGATTACGCTTGGCCACTACTGCTGTATCCAACTGACGCAAGGTGCCTGCAGCTGCGTTACGAGGATTAGCAAATTCAGGCTCCCCATTTTCTTGGCGGGCTTGGTTGACCTGATCAAAGGAAGCGCGTGGCATGTAACACTCTCCACGAACGGTGATATCTAGTTCTTCGGGCAAGGTCAAAGGAATGTCCTTGACACGCTTGAGGTTTTCGGTGATATTTTCACCAACAGAACCATCCCCACGTGTGGCACCAACAACCAAAATCCCCTTTTCATACGTAAGCGAGATAGACAAACCATCGATTTTCAGCTCACAAATATAGGTCGGTTGGGGTAATTCCTTTCGCACACGCGCATCAAAAGCTTCTAACTCTTCACGTGAAAAAGCATCCTGCAAACTATAAAGAGGATACTGATGACTGTATTTTTCAAAACCATCTAAAACCTTACCACCAACACGATGAGTTGGACTATCCGCTAAAACTTGATCTGGATAGGCGGCTTCCAACTCGACCAACTCTCGGTAGAGACGATCATACTCGCTATCTGAAACCGAGGGATTGTCACTCGTATAGTACTCGGTCGCATAGCGGTTGAGTAAGGCAACTAACTCATTCATTCTTTCATTCATAATCCCATTTTACCACAAATCAAGCCCTCCTCACAATAGAGAAGGACTGAAAAATGGATTGTAGAGAAATATTTTCTAAAAAAGAGAAATTATAACTCTTTTTTTAAATGGCTTCGCACATAAACGAGGGATAAACAAGCCAGGACAATAACCCCACTTCCAATGATCAGGAAAGAAGAGAGATGAACACTTGGCAACACAGTCATAAAGCCTTTTGCAATCGGCATAAATAGGATGGCTAAGGTAAAAATGGTGCTTAGTACTCTTCCCAAGTATTCCCCCTCAACCTTGGTTTGAACCTGAGTAAAAAAGTGAATGTTAAATATCGTCATAAACAGTTCACAAACTAAATTTCCAGAAAAGGAAAGAAAAGTTGGCAGTGGTAACCCCATCATAAAAACTCCAACTCCAGTCAAGGCCAATAGAATCAAAAGATTATAAACACCTGCCTTTATTTTGCTAGCTAGAAGAGCTCCGATAATCGAACCAATAGCGCCCATAGTTAAAATAGTTGCATAAGCTCCTTCTACCCCGTATAGTCGATTTGAAAAAGGGAGGAGAAATTCAAAAGCTGCAAAAAAGAAATTAACACTGGAAGCTACTACCAAAAGGAAAAAGATCTCTTGCTGGCGCCAAATATAGCGAATCCCTTCTTTCATATCAGCAAAAATATTTTTCCAGCTGAAAGTCTTTTTCTCTTGTTCCTGAGTCTCTTTTTTGGGGAGAAAAACTACTAATGTAAATGCAATGAAAAAACTAATGGCATCTAAAACGAGTGTCATATGGAGACTGGCAAATTGTAAAACGAGGAAAGAAAGTACAGGGGAGCTAACACCTACAACCTGCAAAACTAACTCCAAGCGAGAGTTATAAGTCACTATCTCGTCTTTCTCTACAACCTCAGTTATAATGGCTTTGTTAGCTGTACGAGAAAATGCAAAGGCAACCGCCTGAACAATATTGGCAAAAATCAAGGCAGCAATCATCAATCTATCATTTCTGATGAAAGAAATAGCTAAACAGAGAATACCACAAATCAAGTCCGTCGTCATCAAAATTTTGCGACGCGAAAAGCGGTCTGAAATCACTCCGCCAAAGGGATTGACCAGAATCGATGTGACGAGTTCAGAAATCTGATAAATCCCAAGAACAGTCTGCCCTATCGTTCCCATTGACGCCAACCAAACACTGTTTCCATAATCATAGAGCATATTCCCTATTTTATTAATAGCACCACGACTAATCAACTGGATTGCATGTCGATTCATATAAAAAGCTCCTCTCAAATTTTGAAACTATTGTATCAAAACTGAAAGGAGTCTCTTTATTTTTCCCTTATTTGGGAAATTTAAGCATTTACAAATTTTTCATAATGTTCCTGATAGTAAGCCACTTGCTCTGGAAGTCCAAGCACATCAAAAATATGCATAGCCTCCTGCATCTGACTACAACCCTCTTCTTTCAAGTCTCTCTGGTAGAGGGCGAAACCTTTGAGATAATGGAAGATATTGCGCTCATAAAGCTTGATACCATTTCCAATCAACTTCTCCACATAGCCCTCAAAATAGTCCGCATCCGCAAAGGACCGGTTTTCCAAACAATGCTGGTAACAGTTAAGAGCTAAAATCAAAACAAGTTTTCGATGCCGACCAATTTCTTTGTAGTAGTCTTCCCTCTCCATGACTTCTCTGCCAATCCGAGCCACATAGTCCACATTGTAGAAAGTATAGAGATTACCGAAAAGAATCAACTCATACATAGTCCATTCTTCTGTTTGAAAAAGATAATCTGCTACCTTATCCAAATCACTCTGACTCATCGTGTAACGAGCATCTCTTTGACAAATCAGACCTTGTAGCAGAATCCAATTCAGCTCAAAATAGAGGGGATTGGTCGAACTCTTTGCTTTCTCAAGCTTTTCCATTTGAAGCTTTTGAAAACCAGCAATATCATTTGAGTAGTAAAGCGGAATAATCTGTGCCATCAAGGCAACATGTTCATGATTTTGAAAATCCCTAGCCTTGTCCATGAAATTTTCAATAGTCACATGAATATTATCCAAAATCTCAAAGAAACGGGAAACTGCTAAATCAGACTCACCAAGCTCAAAGCGAGATAACTGAGAGGTCGAGCAAGAATCGCCCGCTGCTTCCTTTAAAGAGTAGTTCCCACTGGTTCGAAATTCACGAAATACTTTTCCAAGATGTTCCATCTTTACACCTGCTCCGATAACTCTTCCCAATCAAGCATAGCCTCTTCCTGACGATGGCTGATTTTGTCCAGTTCAGCCTGCAATTCCATGAGCTTTTCAGCATCGTTGGTTTCCAGCATTTGTTCAGAAATGGCTTGGCTTTGAGTTTCTAACTCTTCGATTTCAGCCTCTAAACTCTCTATTTGGCGCATGAGCTTACGGGCTTCTTTCTGACTTTCTTTCTGGGCCTGATAGTCATTAGCTGGACTTGCTTCTTTTGCTTGATTGCTAGTTGAAGCATCTTCTATCTGGCTGACTTCTATTTCAGCCTTTTTCTCAACATAGTAGTCATAATCTCCTAGATAGAGGGTCGAACCATTCTCAGACAATTCCAAAACATGAGTTGCCACTCGATTGATAAAGTAACGGTCGTGGCTGACAAAAAGAAGGGTTCCATCAAAATCAATCAGAGCATTTTCTAACACTTCCTTGCTATCAATATCCAAGTGGTTAGTCGGCTCGTCCAAAATCAAGAAGTTATTGTTTTCCATTGAAAGTTTGGCAAGCAACAAACGGGCTTTCTCGCCACCTGACAGCATCCCTACAGACTTTTTAACATCATCTCCTGAGAAAAGGAAGGCACCAAGACGGTTGCGGATTTCAACTTCTGGTGTCAGTTTAAAATCATTCCAAAGTTCATCCAGAACCATATTACTTGGTGTTAGCTTGCTTTGGGTTTGGTCATAGTAACCAACATCCACATTAGCGCCAAAACGCTTCTCTCCCTTAATAAAAGGGATCTGGTCTACTATTGACTTGATAAAGGTTGATTTGCCAATACCATTTGGTCCGACAATCGCAACAGCATTCATCTTACGAAGGTCGAGATTGATTGGCTCTGAAAGTATTTCCCCATCATAGCCAATAGCTGCATTTTCAACAGTCAGGACAACATTGCCTGATGTTTTTTCCGACTGGAAGGTCATGTTGGCTGATTTCTTGCCAGCTTCAGGCTTGTCCAAACGCTCCATTTTTTCTAGTTGTTTACGGCGAGATTGAGCACGTTTTGTCGTTGAAGCTCGGACTAGATTGCGATTGACAAAGTCCTCTAGAGCCGCTATTTCCTTCTGTTGCTTTTCATAGTTTTTTGCCTCAGTAGCTAGCTTTTGCTCCTTTAACTCAACAAAGCGAGAGTAATTACCTACATAACGATCTAAGGAATGCTTAGTCAAATCGAGTGTAACCGTCGCAACCTTATCCAAAAAGTAACGGTCGTGACTGACAATAATGAGTGCACCACTATAGTTCACCAAGTAATTCTCTAGCCAGGCAATGGTTTCGATATCCAAGTGGTTGGTAGGCTCGTCCAAGACCAAGAGATTGGGCTTTTCAAGGAGCATTTTAGCCAGTGCCAGACGAGTATTTTGACCACCTGAAAGCTCAGCAATTTTCGTCTGCCACATAGATTCATCAAACTTGAAACCATTTAAGATAGCGCGGATATCAGCTTCGTAGGTAAAGCCACCAGCCTGGCGGAAATTCTCTGATAAACGATCATAATCCGCCATCAGTTTATCCAAATCCTCACCATACTTTTCACCCATCTCTAATTCCATTTGACGCAGTTGTTTCTCCGTACGGCGTAGACCATCAAAGACATGGAGCATTTCATCATAAATGGTATTTTCAGACTCAAAACGGCTATCTTGGGCTAGGTAAGACAGAGAGATATCTTTTTTCTTATTGATTTCTCCACTAGTTGGCTCCTCTTCTCCAACCAAAATCTTTAAAAGAGTAGACTTACCTGCACCATTTTTCCCAACGAGGGCAATCCGGTCTCGTTCATCAACTTGCAGGTTGATATTATCAAAAAGAACCTCTCCTGCAAAAGAACGTTCAATTTTATTAGCTTGTAAAATAATCATACATCTATTTTACTATCTTTTTCTCTTTTGCACAATTGCAATGAAAAAAGTTCGAGTCATAAACTCGAACCTTTCATCTTAGTATCCAATGCCTCCACGGAATGTGCGAGCCATATCTTTCAATTCATAGTTTTTAGAAGAGGTATCGATGGTCCATTTTCCATCTTTCTTGGTCATTTTAATTTCATAACCCTCTTTCTTCATGTTATCACTAGTGTCTAGAGGAGTTGAATCAAATTGACTCGGTGCATTTTCTAAAATGTATTTTTCACCAGCTTTCATAGCTTCAGAGTAGTTGCTATATTTACCTTTGTTTTCTTCGTAGAATTTACGGCTCAATTCATAAACATTCAAGTTATCCAAGTCGATTGTTTCTGGTCTAACATAAACAACAGCATAATCAGGCAAGTATGTCTTCACCTTGTAATCAACTTTTGCTCTCTTAGCATTTGCTTTGATGTAGGCATCTGCGAATGTTCTAAGTTCTGAATCAGATGGTTTGTAGTTATAGAAACCTTTTCCGAATGACTCTGTAAATTTCTTGATAAACTCTTC
This sequence comes from uncultured Streptococcus sp., assembly GCA_963519935.1. GTDB lineage: Bacteria > Bacillota > Bacilli > Lactobacillales > Streptococcaceae > Streptococcus. The sequence continues at coordinate 3,479 of CAUQPD010000011.1, read as the reverse complement.
TTTATCAGCTTTCGCATCGTTTGTGAATTCAGCACTATTATCAGAAGATTTTTTATCATCAGCAAGTGCTACAACTTGCGACTTTTTGTCAGTAGCACTTAGGTTCGTTCCACCACCAGAGCTTTCCCCATTAAGGTAAACAGCATCGACATATTTTTTCATTACATCTTTCGCTTCATCAATATTGTCTTCATACTGACTTGGATCCACCTTGATTGCTACATCGTTATTCTTTTTAGAATTTTCTTTGATGTCATCGTAAAAGCTAGGTGCAAAGTGAAGTTCATACTTAGCATTCTTATCGACTTCATACACTACATAACCAGCAACGCTCTTTCCTTTAGAAAGACTGTCACCATATGACATAAATTTAGTTTTACTGTCGCTTTCATAAACTTGAATTGGTTGTAATTTTTCATCCTTTTCATTGTATAGCGTGATATCTTGGCTAGTAAAACTAAACTGTTTATCACGATTGTTCTTGATTTCGACTTGAAGTGCAAGGTATGTTGATGATGAATCCTCATCTTTAGGCAATACATACATACCGTCTTTTACAGAAACCTCAAAATTAGAGTTTGAAGCTGTACCATTGTCGCTTGCTTTTTTTTGAGCTCCACAGGCAACCAGTGCTAAAGCTGATAAAAGCAAGGCAGAATGCTTAAGAATTTTTTTCATAATGGATTCTCCTTTAATGATTTACTATATTTTACCATACGCAGAATAAAAATCAAAACAGAAACCAGATATTTTCAAAATATCTTAAATTTATAGAGTTTTAACTTAAATTTTTCTATATGTTCATTTGATACATTAAAGGATTCTTTATAAAAAGAATAGAATATAACAATATTTTTGATTTTTTTCTTCAACAAACCTACAAAATGAATCATAAACTTTCATGTTATAAAGAATCTAATAATTAATTTTCATCGCTAACTTAGTATAAGTAAGCACAGTCCCCACCATTTTCCCACTAAAGTGCATAAGTAAATTTCCTACATTTTAAGTTATGCTAACGTTTTACTAAAATGTCAAATCGTGATATAATGAAAGCGATTAAAGCAAATAAACAAAGGAGACACTCTATGACTTACCAAGAAAATTATCAAAAATGGCTCGATTTTGCTGATCTTCCAGACTACCTTCGTCAAGATTTGGAAAATATGGACGAAAAAACTAAGGAAGACGCCTTTTATACCAATCTTGAATTTGGTACTGCTGGTATGCGTGGTTTGATCGGTGCTGGTACAAATCGTATCAATATCTATGTTGTTCGTCAAGCAACTGAAGGTTTGGCTCGTTTGATTGAGTCAAAAGGTGGAAATGAAAAAGAACGTGGTGTAGCAATTGCCTACGATAGCCGTCACTTCTCACCTGAGTTTGCCTTTGAATCTGCTGCAGTTCTTGCAAAACACGGTATCAAATCTTACGTATTTGAAAGCCTCCGTCCAACTCCAGAACTGTCATTTGCAGTTCGTCACCTCAACTGTTTCGCAGGTATCATGATTACTGCCAGTCACAACCCTGCTCCATTTAACGGTTATAAGGTTTACGGAGAAGACGGTGGACAAATGCCTCCACACGATGCAGACGCTTTGACTACTTATATTCGTGCTATCGAAAATCCATTCGCTGTGGAAGTTGCTGATGTCGAAGCTGAAAAAGCTTCTGGCTTGATTGAAGTTATCGGCGAAGCTGTTGATGCAGAATACCTTAAAGAAGTTAAAGACGTAAACATCAACCCAACATTGATTGAAGAATTCGGTAAAGACATGAAGATTGTCTACACACCACTTCATGGTACGGGTGAAATGTTGGCTCGTCGTGCTCTTGCTCAAGCAGGATTTGACTCTGTTCAAGTTGTTGAAGCACAAGCAACTGCTGATCCTGACTTCTCAACTGTAAAATCTCCAAACCCAGAAAGCCAAGCAGCCTTTGCCCTTGCTGAAGAACTTGGTCGTCAAGTTGGTGCAGATGTTCTTGTGGCAACTGACCCTGACGCTGACCGTGTTGGTGTTGAAGTTCTTCAAAAAGATGGTAGCTACCTCAACCTTTCAGGTAACCAAATCGGTGCTATCATGGCTAAATACATCTTGGAAGCCCACAAAAACGCTGGAACTCTTCCTGAAAATGCAGCCCTCTGCAAATCTATCGTATCAACTGACTTGGTAACGAAGATTGCTGAAAGCTACGGCGCAACTATGTTCAACGTCTTGACTGGTTTCAAATTTATCGCTGAAAAGATTCAAGAATTCGAAGAAAAACACAACCACACTTACATGATGGGATTTGAAGAAAGCTTCGGTTACTTGATTAAACCATTCGTACGTGATAAAGACGCTATCCAAGCCGTTCTTGTCGTTGCTGAACTTGCTGCCTACTACCGTTCACGTGGTTTGACACTTGCTGACGGTATCGAAGAAATCTACAAAGAGTACGGCTACTACGCTGAAAAGACTATCTCTGTTACTCTTTCAGGTGTCGATGGTGCTGAACAAATCAAAGCAATTATGGCTAAATTCCGCAACAATGCTCCAAAAGAATGGAACGCAACAGCTATCACTGTCGTAGAGGACTTCAAGGCACAAACTGCTACTGCTGCTGACGGTACAGTTACAAACTTGACAACTCCTCCAAGTGATGTGTTGAAATACACACTTGCTGACGGTTCATGGATTGCTGTTCGCCCTTCAGGTACAGAACCAAAAATCAAGTTCTACATTGCTGTTGTGGGTGAAAGCAATGAAGATTCACAAGCTAAGATTGCCAACATCGAAGCAGAAATCAATGCCTTTGTTAAATAAGAAATTATAAAAGATGAGACCAACCAATCTCATCTTTTTTTCGTATCAAATCTAAGCATTTTTAGAAACTTTATGGCATACTAGACTTATCAATGAAAGCGAGGTAATCTCATGGAACAATTTTTAGAAAACATCAAAGACCTTGAAGTCACTACAGTTGCGCGTGCGCAAGAAGCACTTGATAAGAAAGAAACTGCAACCTTCTTTGTTGGTCGCAAAACTTGCCCTTACTGCCGTAAATTTGCTGGCACATTGGCAGGTGTCGTAGCTGAAACTAAAGCCCACATCTACTTCATCAACAGTGAAGAACCAAGCCAACTCAATGAATTGCAAGAATTCCGCTCACGTTATGGAATTCCAACCGTACCAGGATTTGTTCACATTGCAGATGGCCAAATCAAGGTCCGTTGCGACTCTTCTATGTCTGCACAAGAAATCAAGGAATTTGCTGGATTGTAAAAAAGCCACTCGTCGAGTGGTTTTTGTATGGTCTAAATTACTTTTTTTCAAGCAAGTCTTGTATCATTCTATGCAGTTCTTCTATCTTTTCAGATTGTTTCTCTAGTAAGATCCTTTGACTCCGTAATTCGTCTTGGAGGTTATCAAGTTTTATCTGCTCATCTGGATTATCCTTTACAAAAAAGTTTGTCAAGGCACTCGTTAACATCCCTA